>CALCPT010000170.1 GCA_937897265.1 uncultured Alcaligenaceae bacterium | reverse complement strand
ACAGAGAGTGTGAATATCAATCATGCTTTGAGCGGTATCAAGGTGCTTGATTTCACGCAGATCGGCGCGGGTCCATTGATCGGTATGCAACTTGGCGATATGGGTGCCGATGTCGTTAAAGTTGAATCGCCTGGCGGTGATATTGGTAGAAAGCTTGGCCCGCCCTGGCAAGAAGGCGAGTCGGTTGTATCGATGAGCTTTAATCGTAATAAGCGTTCGCTCTCGGTTGATTTAAAAAAACCAGAGGGTGTGGCGCTGATTAAGCGCCTAGCAGCGCAGGTCGATATTGTGCTTGAAAGCTTTCGACCAGGCGTGATGGATAAGCTTGGTGTGGGCTTTGCCGCCTTGCAGTTGATCAACCCTGGTCTAATTTTTGGTTCGGTTTCAGCGTATGGGCAGACCGGACCTTGGCGTGATAAAGCGGGCGTCGATGGCATTGTTCAGGCGGTGTCTGGGCTGATGAGTAATATTGGTGATGCCGATTCGCCGCCGATGAAGGTCTTGGTGCCGGCCGTTGATATGGTCACTGGCTTTATTTCGACTTCGGCTGTGCTGGCGGCGTTGCGCGTGCGTGATGCGACGGGGCAGGGCCAACATCTGGATTTTTCTTTATATAACAGTGCGTTGATGTTGCAGTTGTCAGCCGTCGCGTCCTACCTGTCGAGCGACGAACTGCCCTTGCGCACAGGAACCGCGGCGCCATACTCTGCGCCGAACGAAGCGTATCCAACGAAAGACGGTTGGATCATGATAGCGGCCTACCACGATGACCGCTGGCTCGCGCTATGTGACTTACTACAAAAGCCTGCGCTGGCCACGCACCCCGACTTTGCGACGATTCCAAAGCGCGTTGCCAATCGCGATGCCTTAATGAAAGAGTTGTCGGTATTGCTGGCGCATAAAACTTCGTCTGAGTGGCAAGAGCTTTTTGAGGCGGCCGATATCATTTGTGGCCCGATCGCTGACTACAACATGGTGATGCAATCGCCTCAACTTGCGCATAACGGCGTGATTGTCGACACACATAGTTCGGTGGCGGGGCTGGTACGGATGCCGGGCTTCGCTGCGGGCGATCGCGATGCGCAGTCGCGTGTACGCTACGGGCCACCTGCCCTAGGCGAGCACAGTTGCCAGCTTCTGGTTGAGTTTGGTTTGTCGCAAAGCGAGATTGATGCGTTACTCGCCTGTGGTGCGGTGATTCAGCGGGCTTGAGCTACGCTGATACGGAGAGACTGATGAAGTTTAAATCTATCAAACTATACGAAGAAAACGGACAGCGTGTAAGCCGGATGATTGAGCAGAGCCTCAACGACTTAGCACCAGGCGATATCGTGATTCAATCGCAGTACGCTGCCGTAAATTACAAAGACGCGCGCGCTGTCACCGGTGTGGGCAAGGTCCTGTCTACACTCCCGGCCGTGCCAGGTGTCGAAGTGGCTGGTTTGGTTGTCGAGTCAAGTGATCCACAAATCAAAGTCGGTGCGGTCGTCACCGTACAAGGCGGACGTGAGTTTGGCATGCGACGTGATGGTGCCTATAGCGAGTATGTACGAGTGCCTGGTAGTTGGGCGGCACCTGTTCCAGAAGACACCGATCCTTTTGAATCTGTTGCGATGGGCTTGGCGGCCTACACGTCAGCCTTGGCGGTTGATGAATTGTTATTGCGTGGTGTGAAACCAGAGCACGGTCCAATTTTAGTGACTGGCGGTACGGGTGGTAGCTCTTCGTTTGCGATTGATATGTTGGCAGGCTTGGGTTATCAAGTTGTAGCGAGTACGGGTAAAAAAGGGTCTGAGTCTGAGTACCTAAAAAGTATCGGAGCAACAGAGGTCATTGGCCGCGATGAGATCGCGGGCGGCGATAAGTTTTTAGAAGAGCAGCGATGGGCTGGTGTGATTGACGCCGTTGGTGGTAAGCCGCTAGATGCCGCCTTGCGCTCAACCAAGCAGCGCGGCGTGGTGTGTGCCTTTGGTAATGCTGCTGGCGAGACTTTCAGTACAGCGATTTATCCATTTATTTTGCGTGCCGTTTCATTGGTGGGGATCAACGGCAATCACCCTGTGCCGACCCGAGGGGCTGTATGGGCTCGCATGCAAAAAGGTGGCGACCTGCGGCCAAGGCACATTCATAAGATCGCATACACCATTGCGTTTGATGATTTAAAAGCGCATTGCGATAAGCTGATTCAATCGGGCGTACGTGGTCGTGCAGTCGTTCAGTTTTAGTTCAGCGACTATAGACTGAGCGGTGTTATTGAGCCACTCAGTCTGTAGGTCAGACTCGATATCAGTTCGGTGTAATCCCAGATTTAAGCAGCAGTGGTCTAAGGGTTTCAATTTCATTTTTCAAATGGTCACGCAGCTTTGCGGGTACGGCCAGATCGGGTGACACCGGGGCTGTACTGATGCTGTCGAGCTTAGCTTTCACTTCGGGGTCGACGACGGCTGCGGCCAATGCGGCCGAGAGCTTATCAATGATTGGTTTAGGTGTGCCTTTAGGCGCATACAGACCAAACCAGATGCTGATGTCAAAGCCCTTCACGCCCACTTCAGTGAGTGCGGGTAGGTCTGGCATCGCAGGCAGTCGTTGCGTGCCGGCCACCGCGTAGGCCTTAATGCGACCTCCACTAATTGCAGGCAAGGTGCTAGTGGTTTGATCACACATGATGTCGATCTGCCCACCCATCAAGTCGTTAATTGCTGGGGCGGCGCCTTTATAAGGCACAAGTGTGAGATTCACGCCTAAGGCATCCATGAACATCAGGCTGCAAAGATGCGAGGCAGAACCAATCCCTGCGTGCCCCATACTGATCTTAGGGCCATTTTCTTTAATGTAGGCGACAAACTCTTTGGCATCTTTCGTCGGTAAATCTTTCCGACCCGTGACCACCATAGGTCCCACAGTCGCGAGCCCAATTGGTTCAAAATCATCGATCGGGCTATAGGGTAAGTTTTTGATCATCAGCACGTTGGTGGCATGGCTGATATGGATCATGAGTAAAGTGTAGCCATCCGGTGCAGACCGTGCGACCTTCGCGGTGCCAATACTGCCGCCAGCCCCCGAAGGGTTATCGACCACAATCGTTTGGCCTAACTGCTTTTGCATGGCAGAAGCAAAGAGCCGAGTAATGATGTCGCCAGGCCCGCCTGCCGCGTAGGGCATCACCATTGTGATATTGCGTGAGGGGTAATCTTGCGCAAGCGCTGAAGCACTTTGGAACAATGCTGCGGCGCTTAGAGTGGCTGATGACAATAGTTTGTGTGCGAAACGAACATTCATGGCAGTCGAGTCTTTTAGGGTAACGGTATCAAGGTTAATCAAGCAGGGGACAGGATCAAGCAAGCAGGAATCCTTGCGAAGCAAGCGAAGTGCTACGCGGTCTTTATAGCATCTGGCTTAGTTGTTTGCCGACTTTTGCTGACGCGGCGACCATCCAACTAGGGTAAACGCCGTGTTGCTCAACACAACGGACCGAGCGGCGACGTTGACGAGTCAAATACACCCTCCTAATATAGGGCATCCCTTTACATAGCGATACCCCTATGCCTATCTCAATGCTTGACTCTTCAATTTTTAAAGATATGTTTGGCACGGCTGCGATGCGAGCTGTGTTTGATGACGCCGCTACCGTCTATCGGTATACCGAAACCGAAATCGCCTTGGCTAAAGTGCAGGGTAAGCTTGGGGTGATCCCATCGCAAGCCGCTGACGTGATCGCGCAAAAGGCCGATTCGACCAAACTTGACATGGTTGAACTCAAACGCGAAACCGAAATTGTTGGGTATCCGATCTTGCCATTGGTGCATCAATTATCAAAGATGTGTGGGCCCGAAGGCGAGTACCTTCATTGGGGGGCGACTACCCAAGACATTATGGACACGGCGACCGTGCTGCAAGTGCGTACTGGGTTGGCAATTATTGAAACCGATTTAAACGAGCTGGATCAAATCCTTGACGCCCTAGCGGCGCAGTACCGTGATGCGCCAATGGCAGGACGCACGCACCTGCAACATGCATTGCCTATCACCTTTGGTTATAAGGTTGCGGTTTGGTTACTGATGGTCAGACGGCATCGCGAGCGTTTGCTGCAGCTTAAGCCTCGCGTACTAATTGGCCAATTTGGCGGCGCTGCGGGTACCCTCGCGTCTTTGGGCTCGCAAGGGCTGGCGGTACACGCCGCGCTGATGACCGAGCTCGAACTTGAGGCGGCGCCGGTGACGTGGCATGTTGCCCGCGATGGTTTGACTGAGACGATTCAGTTTTTGGCGTTGGTGACGGGGTCTTTAGGCAAAATCGCCTTGGATATTATGTTGATGATGACCAACGAACTTGGCGAGGCTTTCGAGCCCTTCGTCAAAGGGCGCGGGGCTTCGAGCACGATGCCTCAAAAGCGCAACCCGATTTCATGCGAATTGATGCTTAGCGCTTCGAAGGCAGTACGTCAGCATGCGGGCTTGGCGCTTGATGCCATGGTGCAGGACTTTGAGCGGGCGACTGGCCCGTGGCATATTGAGTGGGCAGCAATCCCAGAGTCCTTTATTTTGACTGCAGGGGCGTTGCACCAAGCGAAATTTATGCTCAGTGGCTTAGAGGTTGATACAGCCCGTATGCTCAAGAATTTGGATCTTTCTGGTGGCTTGATTGTTGCCGAAGCGGTGATGATGGGATTGGCTCCTTTTATTGGGCGACAAACCGCACATGACGTGGTGTATGACGCTTGCCGAGTGGCCGCGACCAAGGGCCTTAAGCTTGCCGAGGTGTTGTACAGCGACGAAAAAATTGCAGGCAAACTTGATCGCGCCACGATCGATCGCCTGTGCGATCCAGCAAATTATTTAGGCGCCGCACCAGAGATGGTCGATCGTATGCGTGCCTGGAGACGTTAAATGAAAATCAACGTTACGATCGGCTGGCTCGTTGCAGCGTTAGCGTTAGCGTGTTCTTCTTTCACGCAGGCGCAAGACTATCCCAATAAACCAGTTAAGTTAATTGTGCCTTTTCCGCCCGGTGGCGGCACTGATATTTTAGCTAGACCTATCGCGCAAAAGCTTTCAGAAAAATGGGGCCAGCCGGTCATTGTTGAGAACCGAGGGGGAGCAGGTGGAAACATCGGAACGAAGGCGGCAGCCGAGGCCGCACCGGATGGGTACACGTTGATCTTTGGTGTACTGGGTACGCATGCGGTCAATCAAAGCTTGTACGCCAATCCAGGTTTTGATTCGACCATTGATTTTGCTGCAATCACAATGGTTGCCAATACACCTAACATTCTCGTGGTGCATCCATCGGTGCCTGCAAAAACGATGGCTGAGTTGATCGCTTATGCGAAAGCGAATCCAAGCAAGTTAAATTATGCTTCGCCCGGAAACGGAAGCCCCTCGCACTTGGCGACTGAAATTTTTAAAAGTATGGCGGGGATACAGCTTACTCATGTTCCCTATAAAGGGAGTGGTCCAGCGATGGCCGATATGTTGGGTGGCCAGACTCAGGTATGGATTGCGAATGCTCCGGTCGTGTTACAGCACATCGAAAGCGGAAAGCTGCGCGCTCTTGCAACAACCAGTGCGAAACGCCCAGCAGTTGCCGCGGGGATTCCGACTATTGCTGAAGCAGGCTTGGCGGGTTACGAAGCGGATACTTGGTACGGTGTCTTCGCGCCGGCTAAAACACCTCAACCGATTCTCGAGCAATTGAACAAAGATCTCGTCGCAGTGTTGAACTTACCCGACATACGTCAAAAATTTGCGAACGAAGGCGCAGAAATTGTGGCTGACAGTTCGGCCTCTTTTACACAAAAATTACGTGCTGACGTGGCAAAGTGGAAAAAAGTGATTGTTGATTTGAATCTGAGAGCTGAGTAAACATGATTGCGGCAAAACTTGGCGAATTTGTCTCGCGGGTGGCACTCAACGAGTTGCCTGAAGACATCATTCGCGCAATCAAACTGCGAATGCTAGATACTTTAGGTGTTGGTATTGCAGGTGCCCAATTGGGGCTGAGTCGGCCAGTCATTGAACTCTTTGAGTCTGATTCCAAGGTGTCGCATGTCTGGGGACTCCCGTATCGGGCAAGCGTACGTGAAGCAGCACTTGCTAATTCTTACGCGACGCACGGTACGTATCTCGAGGATGGCTCTCGTTTTACCGGTGGCCATCCTTCCTCGGTGGTGATTCCAGCGGTATTTGCACAAGCAGAAGCCCTGCGCTGCTCGGGAGCTGAATTGATTGCGTCGACCGTGGCGGGCTACGAAGTGTTTTTAAGGCTTGGTCGCGATACCTATCCCGAAAATGTGGGTCGAGGCTTTCAGCCGACCGCGATCTTGGCTGCCGTCTCGTCTGCGGCAGGGATGGCGCGCCTGTTCGGGCTTTCCGCGGGTGCAGCCGCTGACGCTTTGGCAATTGCTGCGAATCTTGGTGTTGGGATGAAAGAAGCGCTTAAAAGCTCAACGACACAACCCTTGCAAGTTGCACGAGGCTGTGAAGGCGGCATCATTGCGGCCTTATTCGCTCGTTCGGGATTGCATGGCGCCGCTGAGGTGTTTGAAAAAGGATTTTTGCCCGCGTTCGGTGGATCGCCTACTCGTTCAACCACGTTGTTAGGCCTGGGACATGAGTACAGGATTTCTGAAACCTATTTAAAGAGACATGCCGGCTGCCGCGGTAATCATGCGCCTCTCGATGTGGCGTTAGAAGTTGTCAGGCAAGAGCAGATTGACCTTTCGGCAATCGTTGCAATGCGCATTGCGGTCGACAAAGTGACGTTAGCGGCTTCGATTGAAGAGCCGGTTACAGCAGAACAAACACAATTTAGTATCGGGTTTTCTGTCGCAGTCGCACTGTTGCATGGCAATGCTTCGATCTTTCAATACACTGAGTCGCGCCTACGCGAGCCCGCGATACAAGCCTTCATGAAAAAAATTCAAGTGATAGCCGATCCTAAGCTTGATGTCGGCTACCCTGAAAAGCGTGCAGCGACAATTGAGATTGAGTTGTCAAATGGCAAAATTTTTAAGCATGCTGTTGAAAACGCACGCGGCGAGCCAGAGTGGCCACTTCAAAGTTCTGAAATTGTCGAGAAGTTTTTTGCCCATACTCAAGAGGTACTAGGTGCAAGCGCTGAGCTTGTGCATGATTTGGTGATGGGGTTAGAAAGGCTCGATGATGTTTCTAAACTTGGCAAACTCTTAACAATCACAAAACACTAAAAAAACCAGGAGAACACATGAACACCGCATCACCAATTATGATGAGCACCTCAGCCAAAATTCCTCCGGGTCCACTGAAAGCTCGGGTGAGTGCCCAAGAATGGCAAACGCGTGTTGAGCTAGCCGCCTGTTATCGGTTGGTGGCGCTTTACGGCATGACCGATATGATTGCGAATCATATTTCAGCGATGGTGCCCGGCGAGCCCAATCACTATCTCATCAATCCTTATGGTTTGCTATACACCGAAATTACGGCCTCAAGCCTGATCAAAATCGACATTGACGGCAATATTGTTGATCGTCCAAACGAAGACTACGGTATCAACCGTACGGGCTTTGTGATTCATAGTGCAATACATTCGGCTCGCCCCGATGCGGCTTGTATCATTCACACGCATACGCGTGCAGGGATGACCGTTTCGACGCTCAAATGCGGACTGTTGCCGCTGACGCAAACAGCGACGCGTTTTGCTAAGGTCGCTTATCACCACTTTGAGGGAATCTCGGTTGATCTTTCAGAGCAAAAGAGCTTGCAGCGTGATTTAGGCGATGCTGAAGTCATGATTTTGCACAACCATGGATTATTGGCGTTGGGGCCTTCTATCCCTGAGGCGTTTAACAGTATCTATCGCCTTGAACTCGCCTGTAAGGTTCAGGTTGACGCGATGGCGTGCAACGCCGAATTGATCATCCCGCCTGCGGATGTCGTGGCAAAGGCAAACGAGCAATGGAACCCCAGTGTGACGCGTCGCTACGGTGTTCTTGAATGGCCTGCGATGCTGCGTCAATTAGATAAAGTCGACGGCAGCTATAAAGAGTAAGTTAAGTCGCGTGTTGTTTGGGCGATTAGGTTATGGGTCAGTTGCCTTAAAAGCTCAAACAAGCCGCGAGAGCTTAGACTTTCGCACCGCATTGCGTATCAGAATAGAGAGGTTGTATTGAGACTCACCGTTGGCCACAAGCTTTTTTTATCG
The DNA here is from genome assembly GCA_937897265.1 of uncultured Alcaligenaceae bacterium. Lineage (GTDB taxonomy): Bacteria > Pseudomonadota > Gammaproteobacteria > Burkholderiales > Burkholderiaceae_B > Zwartia. The sequence continues at coordinate 4,914 of CALCPT010000170.1, read as the reverse complement.
GTTCTGTTGGTGAGCTTGATTGTCATCGCACTTGTCGTTGGGCTGACAACCTGGAATCTGCGGCAAGGCTTTTCAACGTACTTGGCGCAGGCTGAGTTAAATCGCCAAAATGACCTGGTTAAGCGTCTTGAGGCTGTCTACGCTGCGCGTGGCAACTGGGCTGTGTTCAAAGATGACCCGGCGGCATGGACTAATTTTATTCAAGCGGATCGAGTGTCTGATTCTGCCACGCCCCATGAGCGGATTGAGCGCAATGCTGCGATAGACGACTGGGAGGCTAGTCAACAGATCGCTGTGCATTCTTTGTCACAAGTACCGTATCTTCGCACGCAGTTCACCCAAGGTGACTCGCGTCAGCCAGTCCAACAATCCGATCCGAATCGTCGCGCACCGCAAAGTGCTTACGATGACTGTCGTGGCAAAAATGAAGGAGACGAGGTATGGCATCGTACCCGTGATGGCATCTTACGCTCAACGTGTTTGATGTCGTCTGAGGGGTTGGTTGCACGGCCAAATCGAAATAGTCAAAGCCAAGGTCGCTCATCGAGCAGCGAGTCGGGCAACTCACCCAATACTGTGACGCGCCCCGCAGCGCCCACGCAACGATCTGTTCCACCTTCCTCAGAGCCTATGGCGTCGCCACCACGCCCTGCCGCGCCGCCCGCGCCATCAACACCAGCACCACCGGTTCCGTCGATCCCCTCACAAGTGCTTCAAGCGGCACCAGAAAAAACACAGACGTCTGAGCCTGAGACGGCTGAGATGATCGCTGCGCGTCGCTACGTACTGATGGACCGTGAGGGTCGCTATTTGGCGGGAATGCGGGCGACCGCGAACGATACCGTGGTCACGCGGGTACTGATGAGTGAACAAAAACCTGTCGGACAGCTGGGTTTGGTGGTGACCTCTGCTGCGAGCGCGATGGATCGCTCTTTTGTCGATCACAGTATTGAGATGGTGTTGATTGTGGCCGCTCTGGCATTCGTTGTGTCGATGTTGGCGGCGTTATTGTTGGCGCGACATTTCACCTCGATCTTGCGTCAAGTCACGCTAGGGACTCGGCGGTTAGCCTCTGGCGAATATACCGCGCGTATCGTTGGCGAGCGTCATGACGAGTTTGGCGATTTAGTGCGTGACTTTAATCGTTTAGCGCATGCCCTAGAGCAGCATGAGAATAATCGGCGACTATGGGTAGCTCAGACCTCTCATGAACTACGCACGCCGTTATCGATCTTGCGTGCGCATATCGAAGCCTTAATTGATGAAGTGCGTGCCCCGAGTCGTGCTGAGTTTGAGGTGCTGCATAAAGAAACGTTACGCCTGACGAAATTGGTCAGCGATCTGAATGATTTAGCACGTGCTGATTCTGGGGCACTGGCATTTCAAAAAGAAGCTGTCGACGTGATTAGCTTGCTCGATGAGTCTGCAAATGCGTTTTCTGATCGTTTTGCCGCGCGACATCTGACGATTGAGCGCAGTTACACAGGTGAGGCATTTGTATTTGGAGACGCAAGTCGGCTGAGGCAGTTATTTGCAAATATTTTTGAAAACGCGTTGCGCTATACAGATGCTGGTGGAGTGTTACGCCTTCGGACGCACACCGTCGCGGCATCAATCGAAATTTTGATAGAGGACAGTGCGCCTGGCGTTGAGGCTACCGCATTGGCTTCGTTATTTGATCCGTTTTTTAGAACCGACAGTTCGCGTCAACGTGAAACGGGTGGCTCGGGGTTGGGGCTGGCGATTTGCAAGTCGATTGTGTTGGCACACGAGGGCTCAATTGATGCTTTCGCGTCAGAACTTGGTGGATTGAAACTTCGGCTGAGCTTTCCGTTACTGGAGGCAAAGAAATGACCACAGCAAAAGGGAAAATCCTGATCATTGAAGATGAGGTGGCGATCGCAGAGATTGTGGTTGACTACCTTAAGCGCGATGGCTTTGAGACTGATCATCGAGTTGACGGCAGCGACGTGCAGTCCCTCATCACAACGGACCGCTTTGCGCTGATCTTGCTGGACGTCATGTTGCCGGGTGCGGATGGGTTTGAGTTGTGTCGTGCGATTAGGCAGGTGTCTGCGATACCGATCATTATGATGACGGCCAGAGTCGAAGAAATAGATCGCCTGATTGGCCTTGAGTTAGGTGCCGACGATTACATTTGCAAACCGTTTAGCCCGCGCGAGGTCGTGGCTCGGGTGAAGGCTGTGTTGCGGCGGCATGTGCCGCAGGATCCACTCAAGCAAGCGGGCAATACGCCGCTAGAGATTGATCACGACTCGTTTATTGTGCGGCTGCATGGTAAAAAAATTGATCTGACCCCATCAGAATTTAAATTGGTGGCTGCTCTGGGCGCAAAGCCTGGGCGTGTATGGTCGCGTGCGCAATTGCTGGATGTTTTTTCTGGTGAAAAAGATGTGTTTGACCGCACGATTGATAGTCATGTCAAAAACGCTCGCAAGAAAATCGCTCAAGCCTTTCCTGAACTCGATCTCATTCAGTCGGTATACGGCATTGGTTATCGGCTGGAAGTTTAGTCGTTAGATCCCAACGGGCATTGCAAAAACAAGGTCACGCTTTTTAGCGGCTCTGGTTGCAGGGATGCTTTGCCAAAGACATTTCGACGCTCCACAATTCCTCCATTTTTTATTCAAACTGGCTCCATAAGCCCTGCGTATCTTTGATCTGCATCTACAGATCAAGGAGCGCAAGATGTTCAAAAAATTTATCGATCGCCATTTGGTGATTTTTGGGTTTTTACTCATGGCTTTAGCTGTATCGCTGGCGTCTGCCGAAGAGGTGGCGCCATTTGAGCATTTCACAGCCAGTGTCCAAAGTACGTATGTCTGGCAGAAGCACCCGCAGTTTGGGTCCTTTTATGACGGACCTAGCAGTTTGTCACCTAATCAAGAGATTGGTTATACGCTCAGTGCAACGGCATTTCTAGGCTTTCGGCCTTGGAAGGGAACGGAGTTTTTTGTTGATCCAGAAGTCACCATGGGGTTGCCCTTTTCTGGGTTACGTGGCTTGGGGGGCATGACGAATGGCGAGGCCCAAAAAGCAGGTAGTGCCGACCCAATTGCTTATTGGTCACGACGCTTTGTGCGTCAGACCTTTGGGTTTGGCGGCGGCACGATTGAGCAAGAGGCGGCGTTTAATCAATTTGCGGGGTCGGTCGACAAGCGCCGCTTAGTCATCACGGCTGGAGTCTTTGCCGCGACAGACATTTTTGATCAAAACACTTATGCACATGATCCCCGAGTTAATTTTTTAAATTGGTCGCTGATGGATTATGGCGCGTGGGAAATGCCGGCCGATGCGCGTGGTTATACACGCGGGTTGGTATTTGAGTATTACCACGACGACTGGGCTGTTCGGCTCGGGCGCATGTTGCTACCGGTTGAGTCAAACGGCTTGCAGCTGAATGGCAACTTCTCACAGAGCTTTGGCGACAACCTTGAAATTGAACGTGGACATCGTTTAGGCGATCAACCCGGCCGTATCCGTCTCTTGCTGTTTCGCAATCAAGCCAACATGGGTGCTTGGAAGGATGCCGTCGCGTTTAGTCAGGTCTATGGCGTGACGGCTGACGTGGCTAACGTGCGCACCTCGCAGGTCAAGTCTGGCTTTGGTATCAGCCTCGAGCAGGCGATCAATGACGATGTTGGCGTGTTTGCACGTTACAGCAAAAACAATGGGCAAGCCGAGGCGTATTCATTCGCACAAATTGATAACTCGTTGTCTTTTGGAGTCTCAATCAAAGGTACGAGTTGGTCGCGTCCTAACGATACGGTTGGGTTGGGCGTTGCCTTGAATGGAATCTCGAGTGCGCATGCCGAGTATCTGAATGCAGGCGGCCAGGGTTTCTTTTGTGGTGATGGGCAGCTGACCAATCCTAAAAAAGAGCAGATCTTCGAGGCGTTTTATAGCGCCGAGATTAGAAAGGGTTTATGGGCGACGTTGGATTATCAGCGCATCAATAACCCTTGCTACAACCCCGATCGTGGGCCGGTCAATGTCTATTCGTTGCGACTTCACGCAGAGTTTTAGCGTTGCCAGCACAGCATGTGCACTGCGTACCTAAATTTTTAGTATGTCAGCTTTGTGCTGACGAGCCATCCAACATAAAGGGATATCCAACCATGTCTACTCCTACTTTTAGTCGTCGCACTCTATTACAAGCAGGCGCTGCAGCCCTGACAACTGCTACGTTCTCTGCAGTGAGGGCTCAGCCATTAGTTGCTCCACCCGTTGCGCAAGGGAACTCCTTAGCCACCGGTTATTCAAGACTATTTCCCGATTTGCCTGCTGCCAAATTTGCGCCAGAGGACTTAAAGCGTTTGGCGGCTGGCGATGGGCTCGAATTAGTCGGAATGTCGGCTGAACCTGAGGTCCTTAAACTGGCAGACGGTAGCCCAAAGCGTGATGCACAAGGGCACCTCATTATTACTGCGACTGCAGAAAACGAAGCTGATGATGAGGAAAATTTTGGGATGGCTGCGGGCTACAGCTACCTCGGGCAGTTTATCGATCACGACCTCACCTTGAATCCGGTCGATCATTTCGGACCCTTAGTGAGTGGAATGCCGACAGAGAATTTGCGCACGGCCTGTTTTGATTTGGATTGCATTTATGGGCGCGGTCCAGTGGATCAACCTTACTTGTATCAGGATGACGGCAGACGCCTATTAGCGGGTCGTCCATTGAGCCGTGCGGGCGTAGCCTCCAGCGCACATGATCACCCACGACTGCGTGGCCGTGCGGTTTTGGGCGATAAGCGCAATGATGAGAATGTACTTGTTAGTCAAATGCACGGGGTGTTTGTGGCCTTTCATAATAAAGTTGCCGCAGACCACCCACGCGCAAGCTTTGAAGAACTGCGGCGAATCGTGACGCTGCACTACCAGTGGGTGATCC
>CALCPT010000169.1 GCA_937897265.1 uncultured Alcaligenaceae bacterium | reverse complement strand
TCAGGCAAAGTAATAAGGGCTGAGGCGTTCGCATCGGGCATGACAGACCAGCGAATCGTTTCGGCTTTGACGTTGGCTAAGAAATCTAGCAAATAGCTGACGTTAAATCCAACGTCTAAAGCCTCGTGTTCGTAATCGACATCGATCTCTTCTTGCGCCTCTTCTTGCTCGGCATTTGTCGAAGAAATCTTTAACAGGTGTTGTCCCAATTGCAAGCGAACGCTCCTGAATTTATCGGTCGTCAAAATTGCAGCGCGCTGCAAGCACCCCTGCAAGATTTCACGCGAAACATCAAAATGCCGTGTGTAATTTGAGGGGATCACACGATTGAAGTCAGGAAACTTGCCCTCGACCAGTTTGGACACTAACTCGACATGACCAAACGAAAAGCGAATCTGACCTGGCGCGACATCGATCGTGACGGGCTCATCGGATTCGTCTAACAGGCGCTGCATCTCGAGCACAGTTTTGCGTGGCACGATCACTTCGTGCTTCGCAAGCACACCCTCAACTGCGGTTGAGCTATGGGCTAGACGATGTCCATCGGTTGCCACTGCGCGCAACAGACCTGGCTCAAACACCATCAACATTCCGTTTAAGTAATAGCGGATGTCTTGTTGCGCCATGGCAAAGTGCGCCATGTTAAACAGATGCTTAAGTGTTTTACGCGGCAGTGTTAACGAGACATCCCAGCGCTCAGGCTGTGTCATTGTCGGAAACTCTGTCGCTGCAAGCGTTTGTAGCGAAAAGCGGCTTTTACCCGTTTGAACAGCAAGCTTGCCACCGGTCGTTGAGAGCTTAACGTCGCCGGTGTCGGGCAAGGCGCGCAAGATGTCTAAAAGCTTGCGCGCAGCGACAGTGAGCGACTCGCTTTCGGCGCCGGTGCCAAAATCAGCATGCGTGGTGATTTGTACTTCGAGGTCCGTTGCAATGAACGATACCCGTTGCGCCTGCTTGCGCACCAAAATGTTGGCAAGAATTGGCAATGTATGACGCCGCTCAACAATTCCGGCAACCGTCGATAGCGGTTTGAGTAAAGCATCGCGGGGGGTCTGGACAAGTTGCATGGATTATCCCTTTAAAGTTTGTTCAAGCACATGCAGCGTATGGTTAAAGTCTGCTTGTTTCGCACGTAGATCGGTGATCTTTCTCACCGCATGTAACACGGTGGTGTGATCGCGACCACCAAACAGATCGCCAATTTCTGGCAAGCTTTTTTGCGTCAGCTCTTTGGCAAGATACATTGCAACCTGACGCGGCATGGCAATGTTGGCAGGTCGCCGCTTTGAATACATATCGGCGACCTTCATTTTGTAATAATCAGCGACTGTTTTTTGAATGTTCTCGACAGTCACCTGTCCGCTAGACGCTGATAGCAAGTCTTTTAAGGCGTCTTTACAAATATCGACGTTGGCGACTTCTCGACCGTGAAAGCGCGCGTACGCTACAACTTTTTTGAGCGCCCCTTCAAGTTCTCGAACGTTGCTACGCAAATGTTTGGCAATAAAAAAAGCAACATCTTCAGGTAGTGTGACGCCCTCTTGCTCGGCCTTGCGCAACAAAATTGCGACTCGCATCTCGAGCTCTGGGGGTTCAATCGCAACGGTAAGCCCCGAGTCAAATCTTGAGATCAAGCGCGTATCAATGCCCGACAGCTCTTTAGGGTACGTATCGCTCGTGATAATGATTTGCTTACGCTGCGCGACCATTGCCTCAAACGCGTAAAAGAACTCTTCTTGTGTTCGATTTTTTCCAGAAAAAAATTGAATATCATCGATCAAGAGCAAATCAAGAGAGTGGTAATAGCGTTTGAAATCATCAAACGCTTTGCGTTGATATGCTTTCACGACATCTGAGACGTACTGGTCTGCGTGAACATATCTCACACGCGCACCTTTACCACTTGCGAGCAACGCATTACCAATCGCATGAATCAAATGTGTCTTGCCTAAACCAACCCCGCCATACAAGAACAACGGGTTGTATGAGGTACCGGGATTTTCGGCAACTTGTAATGCAGCCGCCCGAGCAAGTTGGTTGGCCTTGCCGGTTACAAAATTGTCGAAGATAAGTTCGACATTTAGGCGTGAGCGCTCATCGGCCGGTGACGTAACCGACTGGGCCGTCGACACACCACTCAAGGCTCCTGCAAGCACCGTCGTTTGGCCCGCTTGTATGTGAGACGCGTTTAGTGCGTTGTCATTCAGACTAGATAGCTGCGCGTGTGTTGCGGCGTCACTTTGACTTGAAACGGCGTCGTACTGCGGATTGCCATTTGCGCGAGGTACGCGCAGATCTTGTTCTGGTACCGGCAACTCAAACAAAACTTGTACGGGTCGTTTGTACCAAGTGGTAGCGAAGGTTTCGATTTGATGCGCAAAGTTTTTACGCACCCAGTCAAGCTTGAATCGATTCGGTGCGGACAGCCGTAGACATGCCTGCGCCTCATCGTAGGCAAGCGGAATCAGCGGACGTATCCACGCGCTGATTTGCTGGGGAGGAAACTCCTGCTCTAAGTGTAAGACGCAGGACTGCCAAAACTGGTTCATGTGACTCGCTAAATAAAGTCTGATTCTACCCTGTCAGAGGCAAGGTTATCCACAGGCGTTCGGCCAATTTACCTTTGGGTTTGCCCTAACCATTTGACTAAGTTCGGTTTTTTTGATGAAATGGAGGGCTTTTCGGGATTATCCTAAACCTTTTTTCGCTCTTTGTTGGGCCACTCATCATGAAACGTACCTACCAGCCTTCCGTTACCCGTCGTAAGCGTACTCACGGCTTTCGCGTGCGCATGAAAACACGCGGTGGCCGCGCAGTCATCAACGCCCGTCGTGCCAAAGGCCGTAAGCGCCTGGCCGTCTAACCAGTCAACTGAATTTATCAGCCAACTTGACTGTTGTGGGCAGCACGCCCACTTGCGACAACACTGTTCTGATGCCTAGCGCCACGTTTCCAACGGCGGCGCGCTTGCACCGCCCCACTGAGTTCTCTGCTGCCCTCTCCGGTCGCAGGGTAGCCCGTGGGGTTTATTTTGTTGTAACGGCAAAGGTGATTGGTTCATCCGAACAGCCTAACACCGCGCCTCCCATTGCCCGCTTGGGTTTGATCATGGCCAAGCGCTTTGCTCAGCACGCCTCAACACGCAATGCTTTAAAACGCGTTGTTCGCGAGGCTTTTCGATCGTGTCGCTTGTCTTTACCCGCTGCAGACTACGTCGTCAGGCTAAACAGGCGCATTGAGGCTATCAGCCTTACTGCGCTAAAACGAGCGGCTCGCCAAGAGGCAGATGCGCATTTTGTGAAGGCAAGACAATGCTAAAAGCGCTATTAATTTTGCCGATTCGAGCATATAAGTTTTTCTTGAGCCCTTGGGTTGGCAACAGCTGTCGGTTTACCCCAACCTGCTCGAGCTATGCCATTGAGGCAATCCAGACTTGGGGTGCCTTAAAAGGCTCTGGTCTTGCCATCTCTCGCTTAGGGCGTTGCCATCCTTGGTGTCAGGGCGGATTTGACCCTGTGCCGACCCAGCCCTCAAAAATAGTTTCTAAAAACACTGATTGCGTTGCACCTTCACACCGCTGTCATCTAGATTAACGCTAAACTGCGAGCCTTCTCTGGTTCGCTTTTTTATATATTTAGGCAAGCATGGACATCCGTCGCACCATCCTTTTGATGATTTTTTCGTTTTCACTGCTGATGCTGTGGAACAACTGGCAAGTTCATCAAGGTAACCCTCCTGTTTTTGGCGCACCTCCCGCAAGCGTTAAGCCCAAGGCCGAGACGGCTGATGCTGCATCCGCAGCAAACAATGCTGGTGTTCCCGTGGCGCCTGCCGCTGCTACGCCCGCCGGCGGTACCACTGCCACGGTGCCTGGCCTAACTACAACTGCAAACACGCCTTCACAAACCGTTGTTTTCAAAACCGATGTATTGGCTTTGACCTTTGATCTTCAAGGTGCTCAGCTGATTCGTACAGACTTATTAGCTTTTCCCTCTGTCGAAGATCCTTTAAAGCCTTTCAGGCTATTAGAGCGCGCCGCCGGACATACCTATGTTGTGCAATCCGGCCTAACAGGGGCCCCAGCTGGTGCAACGTTTCCAAATCACCTCGCACCGTTTACCCTCGAAACTGATGCGCGCGAACTAAAAGGCGATAACTTAGTCATTAAGTTCTCGTCCGTCTCGGGTGACGTCAAGCTCACAAAGACCTTTACGCTCAAGCGTGGCGATTACGCGGTCGACGTCGCCCATCAAATTGAAAATCTATCCGCTCAAGCAATTACCCCTTCGGTGTATTTGCAGATTACTCGTGATGGTTCTGATCCCGCTGGCACGAGTAGCGCGCCTAGTTTCTTAAGCGGCCCGGCAAATTTTGTCGGTGCAGCAATTTATTCTGAACAAGAGAAATTTCAAAAGGTGACCTTGACTGAGGTCGAGAAACGTAAAGCGAGTTATATCAAACAAGCAGACAACGGCTGGTTCGCGTTTATTCAGCATTACTTTGTGACAGCTTGGGTGCCTCCGCAAGGCAAGTCGCGCACCTACGACATGACTGAGCTAGAAAAAAATCTGTACGCACTGCGCAGCATCGAGCCTGTTGGTACTGTTGCTGCTAACAGTAGTTTGACGATGTCTTCAAAATTATGGGTTGGCCCGCAAGACCAAACGGCTCTAGAAGCCTTAGCACCGGGTCTTGAACTTGTCGTTGATTACGGGTTGCTCACGATTATCGCTAAACCAGTCTTCGCTTTAATGACTTGGTTATTTTCTTTGTTAGGTAATTGGGGTTGGACCATCGTTCTTTTAACGGTCTTAATCAAAGCGGCTTTTTATCCGTTGTCAGCAGCAAGTTATCGCTCAATGGCAAAGATGAAAATGGTTGCGCCTCGGTTACAGGCCTTGAAAGAGAAATTTGGTGACGATCGACAAAAGCTCAACACCGCCATGATGGAAATGTATCGCACCGAGAAAATTAATCCCCTCGGCGGTTGTTTGCCTATTGTGATTCAGATTCCGGTTTTCATTTCGCTTTACTACGTGTTGGGTTCGAGTGTTGAATTACGCGGCGCACCGTGGGTACTATGGGTACACGATCTTTCCGTGCGAGACCCCTACTTTATTTTGCCTGCCATTATGATGGCGACAATGTTCGTGCAAATGCGCTTGAACCCAACTCCACCTGATCCAGTACAAGCTAAGGTCATGATGTTTATGCCGTTAGTCTTCGGTGGAATGATGTTCTTTTTCCCCTCTGGGCTTGTCTTGTACTGGTGCGTAAACAATATTTTATCGATTGCGCAACAGTGGTACATCACCAAGCAGATGGCAACTATTGCCACCGCATCGCATCGCTAATTTTTAAGGTTGAATGAGCACTTTAAATCAGCGTCCTATCGTTGCCATTGCCACCGCCCCTGGTAGGGGTGGCATTGGTGTAGTGCGCGTCTCTGGGCCCCATTTGGGGCCCTTTATCTATGCGTTGCTTGGTCGAGTTCTCGAACCGCGCCTAGCAACGTACTGTCGTTTTCCAGATGCTGATGGCAACGCTATCGATCAAGGAATTGCTCTCTACTTTGTAGGTCCCGCCTCGTACACAGGTGAAGATGTCCTCGAGTTACAAGGTCACGGTGGTCCAGCCGTTTTACAACAGCTACTGAACCGCTGTTTAACCGTTGGTGCGGCATTTAATATCAACATCGCCTCGCCAGGGGAGTTCACGTTACGTGCATTTTTAAACGACAAAATTGATTTGACTCAAGCGGAAGCCATTGCTGATTTAATTGATGCGTCTTCTGAGGCCGCAGCACGAGCAGCTGCAGTTTCAATGACAGGATCGTTTTCAAAACGTATCAACACGCTATCAGCGGGTATCGTGAATCTTCGAATGCTAGTTGAAGCAACGCTAGATTTTCCTGAAGAAGAAATTGAGTTTCTCGAAAAATATCAGGCCCACACAAAGCTTGAGGTTCTTCAAAACGAACTGACAGAAATTTTATCGGCATCGCGTCAAGGTGTAGTCTTACGCGAAGGATTACATGTTGTTTTAGCGGGCGAACCCAATGTTGGTAAATCAAGTTTGCTCAATGCACTGTCAGGTCAAGATCTTGCGATCGTGACTCATATTGCTGGCACAACGCGGGACAAAGTCAGTCAGGTCATTTCTCTTGAGGGTGTACCCATTACGATTACCGATACAGCTGGTTTACGCGATACTGATGACACCATTGAGGCTATCGGTATTGAACGAACATGGGCAGCGATCGAACAAGCGGATGTGATTTTGCATTTAAGCGCTGTTAATACAAACCACCTCATTCTTGATCCACAAATTCAACAACGTCGCGCAACAAAATCAATTGTTCTTAACGTCTGCAATAAAGTCGATTTATCAAACAACGTCGTCGCGGCCTCAAACGATACGTTATTGATTTCAGCGAAAACAGGTCTAGGGCTTGATGTACTGCGTGCAAAATTGCTTGAACTAGCTGGATGGAATCCTGGTCAAGAATCCCCTTGGTTGGCTCGCCAACGTCATGTTGATGCACTCATAGCAGCACAACATCATCTCGTACAAGCAAGCGAATACGCCTTACAAAAAGATCTTGTCTTAGATCTTTTTGCAGAAGAACTTCGTTTGGCTCATGATCAACTTGGCTTGATTACAGGTCAAATGACGCCTGATGATTTACTTGGCGAAATTTTTTCACGCTTTTGTATTGGTAAATAACGACCGCCCTACTCTATTGTCCAACCACCATCTACAGGCAAGACAGCACCCGTAATATCTTTGCCTGCGTCACTACATAAAAAAACCGCAAAACTCGCCACGCTGCTCATCGCAACGAAGCGGCCTGTCGGATGCCGACTTGAAATGTAATCATGCTCAGCCTGCTCGATAGTGATCCCGGCTCTTTTGGCATTACTTGCAATTCGTTCAACGATTGGAGGGGTTGGAACAGTTCCAGGACATAACGCATTACAGGTGATTCCATCCGTCGCAACATCCATCGCTGTACTTTTTGTTAAGCCTATTAACGCTGTTTTTGTCGTGATGTACGAAACTCGATTAGCGGTTGCGGTGGTTCCATAAACAGAGGATATATTGATAATTCTGCCCCACTTCTTTTTTTTCATCCCTGGAACTGTCAATCGTGAAGTGTGAAATGCCGACGATAAATTAACCGCAATAGACTCATCCCAAGATGCCGTCTCAAGGGTATCAATAGCAGCGAAATTTCTAATCACGGCGTTGTTAATGAGGATATCAACACCTCCAAACGTCTTTTGTACTTGGTCGATTAGTGCCTCGATTTTAGACACAACAGTTAAATTTGCTCGACTATCCATAACAGAGACACCATAGGTTGAACGTAAATGTTCGCTCGCCTTTTGTATCTGATCGATCGGCTCAAGCCCATGCAAAATAATATTTGCATGTTGTGCAGCAAGTGCTTCTGCCATTGCGTAGCCTAAGCCAGCCACCGAGCCAGTAATTAACGCCGTTTTACCGCGCAACATAACAATCCTTTATTGAGGTCAGTTATTGCAACATATGTGTTGTTTCTACGCATCAAATGAATTTTTTTACAAAAAATATACCTGTGGATAACAAGGGCTAGCGGCTTGTGAACAAGCTGTGCACGAACTAGGGGTAACTCAACACAACTGTTGAGGAGCGAAACTTATTCAACTTAGTCCACAAAACTAAACAGAGGTTATTCACAAGATAAATATTACGTAACTAATTGATAATAATAAGATATTTATATTTATACCACTTATCCACAGGCCTTATTATCCATTAGTTTTTATATATAAGAACAATAAAAGAGATAAAACACCAAGACATCACGGTAACCAAAAAGTTGTTTCTTATAAAAATTATTTTCACTGTTTTATCGTGTTTAAATCAAACCTTCGCTAAACGTTCAAGTGCTAAATCAAGGGTGGCCTCCTGTTTGGCAAAGCAAAAGCGAACAAGTTTGTGATTCGAGGCGGGGGCATCGGATGATTGATAAAACGCTGATACCGGAATAACCGTAACGCCGTGTGTCTGTGTCAACCAGATAGCAAAGTCAGCTTCTTTTTGGTCTGATATATCGCTGTAGTCAGCTAGTAAAAAAAAGGTTCCTGGACTGGGTAAAACCTTAAAACGGGTTTGTCGTAATCCATCCGAAAGGTAATCTCGTTTGGTTTGATAAAAACTCGGTAGGTTTAGATAGGTGTTTGCATTAGCTGTATAAGTCGCTAAGGCGTGTTGAAAGGGCGACGGTACTGTAAAAACCATGAACTGATGAACTTTTCTAAGTTCCGTGGTCATGAGTTTAGGTGCGCAGCAGTAGCCGATTTTCCAACCTGTTGTGTGTGTCGTTTTTCCAAAGGAAGAAATGACAAAGCTTCTGGCTGCTAACGTTGGTCTGGTAGAAAGACTAAGGTGTTGGACACCATCAAAAATGATGTGTTCATAAACTTCGTCTGATAATAAAAAGATATCGTGCTGTTGAACTAATTTTTCTAGTTCATCTAGGTCAGCTGAGGTGATGACAGCGCCTGTAGGGTTGTGCGGAAAATTTACAATAAGTAACTTGGTTTTTTTGGTAATTGCAGCGTTTACCAAGCTCCAATCAACGCTATAAACAGGTTTAGTTTCACTCGGCGCACGCATGGGCACACTGATAGCGGTACCACCAGCGAGTTTAATAGCTGGGATATAGCAGTCGTAGCAAGGTTCCAATACAACGACTTCATCACCGACGCCAACACAAGCAAGGACGCTAGCCATGATTGCCTGTGTCGCACCACTGGTAATAGTGATTTCAGTTTCAGGATCGTACTGATGTTGATAAAGATTAACTATTTTTTGACTAATGACTTGGCGTAAGGCCATTACACCAGCCATTGCGGGATATTGATTAAAACCTTGTTCCATTGCATCAGACACCAAGCGCAACAGAGCAGAATCAGTGTTGAAGTCAGGAAACCCCTGTCCCAAATTGATTGCCTGATATTCCAATGCCATCTTACTCATCGTAGTAAAGATGGTGGCCCCGACCTCGGGCAATTTTGATTGTATGAGCATGTTTGAAGGTTAAATAATGAGTCGGCGTATATAAGGTTGGTTTTATGTGCTTGTGGATAAATAAAGATACTTATTTAGCCAGGGTGTGAATTTTTTTGTTGTAAATAACAATACACAGGATATACACACTATATACACATGATATTAACAATTTACTCACCGATTTATCCACAATAGAACCCGGTCAAATTTACATGTGCCCTTGTTTATCCCAATTTATACAGAGTTATCCATAAGTTATACCCACGTTATACCCAAGTTACCCACAGAGTCGTCCTGATCATTGTTTCACGTGAAACATTATTGAGAGAATTGATTGGATGATGCCTACCGGTGAATTGGAAATCAGACATTTTGAGGCTTGTGGTGCTATGAAAGGAATAGTTAAGTAATGAATGAAAAGAGTGTCTCAGGAAAGAATTGAAACGAATAACTTCAAATCGTTGATGTTTCACGTGAAACAAACTTCAGATTTAAAGGGACAAGTCTATAATCCATCCCCCAAGCCTATTAAATGTATTAAATATGAATCACCCTACTATATTTGATGTTCTGGTTGTTGGTGGCGGTCACGCTGGGACAGAGGCAGCATTAGCCTCGGCGCGAAGTGGAGCAAAGACTCTTTTGCTAACCCACAACATTGAAACACTTGGGCAAATGTCATGTAATCCCTCGATCGGAGGTATAGGTAAAGGACATCTAGTTAAAGAAATAGATGCCTTAGGTGGTGCGATGGCGATAGCAACTGATGAAGCGGGAATTCAATTTCGCATCTTAAACGCCTCCAAAGGACCAGCCGTTCGTGCAACACGCGCTCAAGCTGATCGTGTTCTATATAGACAGGCCATTCGTAGCCGTCTCGAGAATCAACCTAACCTTTGGTTATTTCAACAGTCAGTAGATGATTTAATCCTTGAAGGAGATAGAGTTGTTGGGGCTGTGACTCAATCGGGGATAACCTTTCGAACAAAGGCGCTTGTCCTAACAGCAGGGACTTTTTTAAATGGTCTGATTCACATTGGCTTACAAAACTATTCCGCTGGTCGAGCAGGAGACCCCTCAGCTTCAACACTGGGCGCGCGACTAAAAGAGTTAAAACTACCGCAAGGGCGTTTAAAAACTGGTACGCCACCTCGAATAGATGGTCGCACAATTGATTATTCACTGGTCACTGAACAGCCAGGTGACTTAGATCCTGTTCCAGTATTTTCATATTTAGGGACCCAAGCACTTCATCCAAAACAAGTACCTTGTTGGGTTACGCATACTAACGCGCGAACACATGAAATCATTCGTAGTGGACTGGATCGGTCTCCTATGTACAGTGGAGTCATTGAAGGAGTTGGTCCGAGATATTGTCCTTCTATAGAAGACAAAGTCCATCGCTTTGCCGATAAAGATTCACATCAAATATTCCTCGAGCCAGAAGGTTTAACAACACACGAAATTTATCCAAATGGCGTTTCAACGAGTTTGCCCTTTGATATTCAATTAGCGTTGATTCGCTCAATGAAAGGCCTTGAAAACTCTCATATTGTTCGTCCTGGTTATGCAATCGAATACGACTATTTTGACCCGAGAGAATTAAAAGCAACGCTTGAAACCAAGAGTATCCAAGGATTGTTTTTTGCGGGACAAATCAACGGAACAACAGGATACGAAGAGGCCGCGGCCCAAGGTTTGATTGCCGGTATCAATGCGGCACGTGCTGCTCGAAACGAAAGTCCCTTCATCTTGCGTCGTGATCAGGCCTATATGGGCGTACTGATCGATGACCTGATTACAAAAGGTGTGACAGAGCCCTATCGAATGTTTACGTCTCGTGCCGAATACCGCTTAAGTTTGCGAGAAGATAATGCCGATTGGCGCTTAACTGAAAAAGGTAGAGAGTTTGGTTTAGTCGATGACCGTCGCTGGAACACCTTCATCAAAAAGAGAGAAACAGTTGAAAATGAAGTTGCTCGGTTACGCACAACATGGGTAAATCCACGTATGTTAGACGCCGCTGTCGCAGTAAAAACGCTCGGTAAAGAAATCGAACGCGAGTACTTACTCTCCGATTTACTTAAGCGCCCCAACGTATCTTATCAAAACCTGGTGAATATGCCCCTACAAGAAGGGTTTGATTTGCCAACGGGTCTTTCGCCTAGCGATGAGGCTGAACAAGTCCAAATACAAATCAAATACGAAGGTTACATTACGCGCCAACAAGATGAGGTTGACCGCCATCAAGCACAAGATACGTTGCCAATTCCTACCGATCTCGACTTTAGTGCTGTGACAAGCTTGTCTTTCGAGGTTCGTCAAAAACTTAATGTGCACCGACCGGAAACAATCGGACAAGCCTCCAGAATTTCTGGAGTCACGCCAGCGGCGATCTCTTTACTATTAATCCATCTTAAGCGCCACCAATATGGCAAGGCCGCGTAACGTGGCCACACAGGCACCCTCACCGGTCAAAACAAGCACGAGTGAGCGACTCACCCGTGCGCTAGCCTTTTTACGGCTTACCACTCAGCCTGTTCAACAGACGGCCCTGCTTGAGTATCTCTCGCAGCTCTTACGGTGGAACAAGACCTATAACCTCACCGCAATCCGAGATCCTGATCAAGCCCTCGTTCAACACATTTTTGATAGCCTCTCACTTGTGACACCAGTGAGCCGAGCCCTTGCGCTTCAACCAACGGAATCCCCTACGATCGTTGATGTTGGATCAGGAGGAGGACTGCCGGGTGTGATTCTTGCAATCATGCTTCCTCAAGTGCATGTGACTTGTGTCGATGCCGTAGAAAAAAAAGCCATGTTTGTGCGACAAATGGCAGGGGTCCTCGCGTTACCAAACCTTTCAGCACAACATGCACGAATCGAAACTCTCGAGCCGCTTGAAAGCTCTTTAGTGACCTCACGCGCCTTCGCTTCGCTGCAAGACTTTGCACAGCTCTCAGGTCGCCATGTTCGCGCCGGAGGTAATTTGGTAGCGATGAAAGGTAAAGAACCAACCGAAGAACTCACAGCACTTCAAGCCCATACGACTTGGTTTGCCCAAACAATAGAACCCCTGACAGTTCCTGAGCTTGAGGGCCAGCGCTGTCTGGTCTGGATGCAACGGAAAGGAACCACATGAACATCCCCGTCACACCAACGACAGCCCGAGTCTTTTGTATTGCTAATCAAAAAGGCGGTGTTGGAAAAACCACAACAGCGATCAATCTTGCGGCAGGCCTAGCTAAGCATCGACAAAGAGTTTTGCTCATCGATCTCGACCCACAGGGTAATTCGACAATGGGCAGTGGCATCGATAAAAGTACGCTTGCGCATAATCTCTACCAGGTACTGATCGGCGAGGCGACAATTCAAGAGGCCGTCGTTGCTTCTGAGAGCGGTGGGTATGATGTTCTGCCCTCTAACCGTGAATTATCAGGTGCCGAGATTGATTTGGTTGGCATGGACCATCGAGAGCTCCAGCTAAAACACGCCCTGTCAAAAGTTGAACTGCAATATGATTTTGTCTTGATCGATTGCCCACCTACTTTATCTTTGTTGACCTTGAACGGTTTAGCCGCGGCGCACGGCGTCATCATCCCAATGCAATGTGAATACTTCGCACTTGAAGGACTGTCTGACCTCGTTAATACGATTAAACGCGTTCACCGCAACATCAATCCCGATCTAAGTTTGATTGGATTATTGCGTGTCATGTTTGATCCTCGCGTCACCTTGCAACAACAGGTTTCTGCACAACTAGAAGCGCATTTTGGTGACAAGGTATTCAAGACTGTCGTCCCACGCAATGTGCGTCTTGCAGAGGCCCCGAGCCATGGCATGCCTGGCGTTGTCTATGACCCGAGTTCACGCGGTGCGCAAGCCTATATTGCTTTCGGAGCTGAGGTGATCGAGCGTGTCCGTAGATCGGAAGAGCGTCGTGTAGGGAAAGAGTGTCT
>CALCPT010000168.1 GCA_937897265.1 uncultured Alcaligenaceae bacterium | reverse complement strand
ATGATGGGCGGTTCGGGATCAGGCAAAACCACTTTGTTACGCGCAGCGACTGGCCAACTCGTCGCACGCAAGGGCACGATCACACTGTTCGGCCAAAATCTCGCCCATGCCGATCGCCCGCTGCTGCAATCGCTGCGCCAACGCATGGGGGTCTTGTTTCAGCAGGGCGCGCTCTTCACCGACCTCAACGTCTTCGAAAACGTCGCCTTTCCGCTGCGTGTACACCTCAGCCTGTCAGCCTCACAACTCACCGAGCGCGTACTCGAGAAACTCAGTGCCGTGGGTTTGCGTGCGGCGGCTCATTTAAAGGTATCTGAAATTTCAGGTGGTATGGCGCGTCGAGTCGCATTAGCACGCGCGGTGGTACTTGAACCCGAACTGGTTCTGTATGACGAGCCCTTTGCTGGCCTAGACCCAATATCACTAGGTATCACAGCGCGCCTGATTCGCAGCCTTTCTGACCGCTTGGGCTGCGCCTCCGTGGTAATCACACACGACATCGCTGAGTCCTTTGCCATTGCAGATCACGTGTACTTAGTCGGTCAGGGTGAACTCAAGGCGCATGGCACACCGGCCACGTTAGGGGCCTCGCCTGACCCCTACGTACAACAGTTTTTGCACGGGCATGCCGATGGCCCAGTCGCTTTCGACTATCCCGTTACCCCAGCCTTCGAAACTTGGCTCGCCCGCACAGGCACTCAAAGATGAGTCACTTCAGCTTTTTAGCCAGTCTTGGTAAGCAGGCGCGTGAGCGTCTGACGGGGCTTGGCCTGTTTACGCGTTTCTTTTTTATGCTGTTGCAACGCAGCAGTATCGTCTTCAAGCGCCCACGCCTTGTGTCTCAACAAGTGCACTTCATCGGCAATTTTTCATTACTCATCATTATTGTCTCGGGCTTATTCGTGGGCTTTGTTTTAGGATTACAAGGGTATTACACCCTGAATCGCTATGGCTCTGAAGAAGCGCTTGGTTTGCTGGTCGCACTCTCGTTGACGCGTGAGCTCGGCCCAGTCATTACCGCCCTGCTTTTTGCTGGGCGTGCCGGCACCTCTCTCACGGCTGAAATTGGGCTGATGAAAGCCGACGAGCAATTAGCTGCGATGGAAGTCATGGCGGTCGACCCTATCCGGCGAGTCTTCGTTCCTCGTTTTTGGGGTGGCGTCATTGCAATGCCCGTTTTGGCCGCAGTCTTTTCAATGGTCGGCATCATCGGTGGCTGGGTAGTCGGTGTGCTGCTGATTGGCATCGATACCGGTGCCTTCTGGTCACAAATGCAAAACGGCGTCGACGTCTACAAAGATGTGTTGAACGGCGTGATAAAAAGTATCATCTTTGGGATCGCCGTGACGCTGATCGCCCTCTACGAAGGCTGGCAGGCTCGCGCAACACCCGAAGGCGTTGCGCGTGCAACCACGCGTACCGTTGTGACCGGCTCGCTAGCGGTCTTAGGGCTTGATTTTCTACTGACTGCGCTGATGTTCAGCAATTAAAGGGTCAAACAATGTCAAACGAAAAAACAGACTGGTGGGTAGGGCTCTTTATTTTATTAGGCGCTATTGCGCTGTCTTTTTTAGCGTTGCGAGCCGGCAACCTCAGCAGTTTCTCCTTTGCCCCCACCTACGCTTTGTCAGCAAAATTCGACAATATCGGTGGGCTCAAAGTTCGTGCGCCAGTAAAAAGTGCGGGCGTCGTGGTCGGACGCGTCGCCAGTATCACGCTAGATGAAAAAACCTTTCAAGCAGTCGTGACAGTTCAAATCGAAAAGAACTATCGTTTTCCAAAAGACTCTTCAGCCAAGATTCTGACTTCGGGTTTGCTCGGCGAGCAGTACATCGGCCTTGAAGCGGGTGGTGATGACGCCAACCTTGTTGCAGGTGAAACACTTCAATTCACTCAAAGCGCAATCGTTCTAGAAAGCCTGATCAGTCAATTCTTATACTCCTCTGCTGAAAAACAAGGTACTCCCCAAAATACCGACGCAGCCTCCGCACCCAAGTCACCAAAACTCTCTCAATAACGGTCAAGCACCATGCGCACTCGTTTTTTTACAAAGCAGTTTGGCCTAGCGCTTTGCGCGGTCGCTATGGTCATGCTCTCTGGGTGCGCTACGCGCTCAACGGGCCCGGCCAACCCCGCCGACCCTCTCGAAGCCTCAAACCGAGCTGTATTCGAGTTCAACGATGCGGTGGATCGCGCCGTTTTAAAGCCGGCCGCTGAAGCGTACGCGTTTGTTGTGCCACAACCTGTTCGCACCTGTATCAACAATATCTTTTTAAATCTCGGTGACGTATGGTCTTGGTTTAACAGTACGCTTCAAGGACGCCAAGTCGATGCACTGAATACGTTCGGTCGCGTCTTGCTCAACTCGACGATGGGGCTTGGTGGTTGCTTAGACATCGCAAGCCAAACCGGCGCCAAGCGTATTCCGAATGATTTTGGCGTCACACTCGGCGTCTGGGGGCTCGACTCTGGTCCCTACCTTGTACTGCCAATTATGGGATCATCCACCCTCAGAGACGGTGCGGGTCGAGCCGTTGATATCTATGTGAACCAGTTCGGATATGGTTCGTTGATCACCAATATCGATGTTCGTAATTCGATTTATGGTCTTGAAGTAGTCGAACGCCGAGAGGCACTGCTCGCAGTCACAAACACGATTGACCGTACTGCGCTAGATCGCTATAGCTTTATTCGTGACGCCTATCTAAAGCGGCGTCAGGCGCAGGTTGACGGGGCCACCGCTGAGGCTCAGAAGCTGCCGAACTATGAAGATTTTGGGGCCGAGCCGGCTGATGAAAAATCGCTTGGGCTCTCACCAAAAAAATAAGGTATCGCAAGCAGGGCTTGCCAACAGATATTTAGCTCATTGCAAGGATAGGTTTGATGAAGTCCCGCATCGATTTATTTTTTAAACTATTTAGCTTCTGCCTGCTATTGGGCTTGAGTCACGCTTCACACGCACAAACAAAGCCCGACCCCAACGCTGCCCCCAACGAATTCGTGCAGCAGGTCGCCGATCAGGTGCTCGCCGAGCTCAAAGCCGATAGCAGTGTGCGCTCGGGTAACACCGCTCGTGTCAATCAAATCGTCGACGAATTCATTTTGCCTAACGTCAATTTTGAAAAAACAACGCGCCTCGCAGCGGGTCGCTATTGGCGACAGGCAACGCCCGAACAACAGGCTGCCCTGGTCAAAGCCTTTCGCGGCACGTTAGGTCGTGCGTACAGCGGCGCCTTCACCCGAGTCGATGAGGGCACCAACATTAAAGTCTTACCATTACGCGGCGAGACTAACGCCACCGACGTCGTCGTCAAATCGCAAGTCACACAGGGTGCCAATACCCAACCGATCGGACTAGATTATCGTCTTGAAAAAACACCACAAGGCTGGAAAATTTATGACCTGAACGTTGAAAACATTTGGTTGATTGAAAACTATCGCAATCAGTTTTCACAGCAAATTAGTCAAAGCGGTATTGATGGGCTCATTCAAGCGCTAAATCAACGCGCACAACAATAACTATCTGTACCTCGGCCCGCGGGCTTCTGGTCGCTCGGGCGCACCGCCTCACAACAAGGTCGTCATGTCTGCTGTTTCGTTTGAACATGTTTCTAAAATTTTTGCGCCCCGCACCTTGGGATGGCGTGGCTTGTTTCGCCCACCTTCTGGCCCCGGCTTTCAGGCGCTTGATGATGTGTCCTTAACGATCGAGCATGGCGAATTTTTTGCGCTACTTGGGCCCAATGGGGCTGGCAAAACGACTCTCATTTCTGTGCTGGCAGGGCTATGTCAGGCCACTCAGGGGCGCGCCAGTGTTTGCGGCCATGATGTGGTCAACGATTATCAGGCGGCCAGACGCTCATTAGGCGTGGTGCCTCAAGAGTTGGTATACGACCCATTTTTTACGGTGCGCGAAACCCTGAGAATTCAGTCGGGTTATTTTGGTTTTCGCAACAATGACGATTGGATTGACGAAATTTTGGCCAACCTCGGGCTCTCCGATAAGGCCGACGAGAACATGCGTGCCTTATCTGGCGGAATGAAACGCCGTGTACTGGTTGCGCAAGCGTTGGTGCATCGGCCGCCCGTCATTGTGCTTGACGAACCCACCGCAGGGGTTGATGTCGATTTGCGTCGCAGCCTCTGGGAGTTCATCTCTCGACTCAACACCCAAGGCCACACCATCATCTTGACCACACACTACCTAGAAGAGGCTGAAATGCTTTGCAACCGCACCGCCATGCTAAAGGGCGGGCGCATCGTCGCACTCGATACGACCAAAGCCCTGATTGCACGCGGCGGCGGCAATCTCGAGCAAGCGTTTGTCCAAATTATGAACGCCCAGCCGTCTAAGTTTTCTGAGGCACAAGCATGAGCACCCCAATTTTGACCGCTCGTGCTGGGGCGGGTTCAGGGTTTCCAACGCTACTTGGCAAAGAATTACTGCGTTTTTGGAAGGTCAGCTTTCAGACCATTGCTGCCCCCGTCATCACAGCCTTGTTATACCTTGTGATTTTTGCTCAGGTACTACAAGATCGGATTCAGGTATATGGCAGCGTCCCTTACACCGCCTTTTTGATCCCGGGGCTCATGATGATGAGCATGTTGCAAAACGCTTTTGCAAATCCGTCGTCGTCACTCATTCAAAGTCGCGTCACAGGCAATTTGGTCTTTGTTCTGTTGCCCCCAATCTCGCACCGCGAATTCTTCAGCGCTTACGTGTTGGCCGCAATCGTGCGCGGCATGGCCGTCGGTACCTGTGTCTGGCTAGTCTCCCAGTACTTCAGTTCGATGCCAATTAAGCATCCGCTTTGGGCGCTAGTGTTTGCGATCCTATCCTGCGGAATCATGGCGATTTTGGGTTTAATTGCTGGGCTAACCTCCGAAAAATTTGATCAACTCGCAGCTTTTCAAAATTTTCTGATCATGCCGGCAACCTTTTTGTCTGGCGTGTTCTATTCCGTGCACACCCTGCCTACCTTTTGGCAGACGGTGTCGCACTGGAATCCGCTTTTCTACACGATTGACGGCTTTCGCTATGGCTTTTTTGGAGTGGCTGACGTCTCACCCTGGCAAAGCTTGGCCGTTGTTGCTGGGGTCTTTTCCGTTTTGGCGACGTTTGCCCTGCGTCTCTTAGGTCGAGGCTACAAGTTGCGCACTTAGCCTATTACCTTGCGCCACCCGAAAACTAAAGCTTCCGGCTCAGATAGACTGACTTGTTGCACTTCTCGCTAAAATAGGCGTTATTCTAAAATCGTTGCCCGCTCAAGGACCTTGCAGATCATGTTGCCTACCCCAGAAGATATTCGCGCTTACATCGCCGCCGGGCTCGCCTGCGAGCACCTTGAGGTCAGTGGCGATGGCGCGCATTTCGAGGCAGTCATCGTGAGCAATGCGTTTGCAGGCAAGCGCCTGATCGCCCGCCATCAGTTGGTGTATGCCGCGTTAGGTGACCGCATGAAACAAGAGATCCACGCGCTCTCGATGCGAACCTTAACCCCCGAAGAGTTCAGCAAACCCGCCTGATGGATATCTTACGCATCACGGGCGGTAGTCGCCTGCACGGCGAAATCAGTATTTCAGGTGCAAAAAATGCCGCGCTACCAATTTTGTGCGCCGGCTTGCTAACTGCGGATACGGTCACACTCACCAACGTGCCCGAATTAAACGATATTGCGACCACGCTTAAGTTATTAGGCCAGATGGGGGTACGCTGCACGCGCGAAACCGACGGCACAGTCCACATCACTGCCAACGACGTTTCAACCCTTGAGGCTCCCTACGAGCTGGTAAAAACCATGCGGGCCTCGATTTTGGTGCTCGGACCCTTGCTAGCGCGGTTCGGCCAGGCACGCGTCAGCCTGCCCGGCGGCTGTGCAATCGGTCAGCGCCCCGTCGATCAGCATATTCACGGTTTAGCCGCCTTGGGAGCCGACATCAGCATTGAGCACGGTTTTGTTGTCGCGCGTGCCCAACGCCTCAAAGGCGCGGTCATTCGCACCGACATGGTGACCGTCACAGGCACAGAAAATCTGCTGATGGCGGCCGTATTAGCAGAAGGTCAAACCATTTTAGAAAATGCCGCTCGTGAGCCCGAGGTCGTTGACTTGGCCGAACTCTTAATTAAGATGGGCGCGCAGATTCAGGGTCACGGTACCGATCGTATCGTCATCGAAGGCGTCAAGAGCCTGCACGGTGCCACGCATCGTGTGATTCCTGATCGTATTGAAGCGGGCAGCTTTTTGTGTGCAGTGGGTGCAGCCGGTGGCGACATTACCTTACGCAAAGTGGCGCCTGACACCATGGGTGCAACACTCTCTAAACTACAAGAGGCCGGGCTAACACTGACCTGCGGTCCAGACTGGATTCGCGCCAGCATGAATCAACGACCCAAACCGGTTGATTTTCGTACACACGAATACCCCGGTTTTGCCACTGACATGCAGGCACAATTGATGGCGCTCAACGCACTAGCTGACGGCACCTCAGTGATCGCTGAGACCATTTTTGAAAATCGCTACATGCACGTACAAGAGCTGCTGCGCTTAGGCGCACGCATTGATATCGACGGCCACACCGCAGTTGTGCGCGGCGTCACAAAACTGTCGGGGGCGACTGTCATGGCCACCGATTTACGTGCCTCTGCAAGCCTTGTGATTGCAGGCCTTGCGGCAGAGGGCCAGACCATCGTCGAGCGAATTTATCACCTTGATCGAGGCTACGAGCGCATGGAACACAAGCTCAGACAGTTAGGCGCCAACATCGAACGCATTTCAAGCAAGGATCTCTCATGAGCGCAGCTGAGCAGCTTCGACCGTTAACCATGGCACTCTCGAAAGGGCGAATTTTTGAAGAAACGCTCCCGCTACTAGAGGCTGCAGGCATTCAGGTTTCAGAAAACCCAGAGCAGTCGCGCAAGCTGATTATCGCCACAAGCAACCCTGGCTTGCGATTGATCATCGTGCGCGCCTCTGATGTACCAACCTACGTTGAGTACGGGGCTGCAGATCTAGGTATTGCTGGTAAAGATGTGCTCATCGAACACGCCGCCCAACACCCGGGTGGGCTGTATCAGCCGATCGATCTGAACATCGCTCGGTGCCGCCTGGCCGTGGCAGTGCGCAAAGGGTTTGATTACGAGGCTGCAGTGCGCCAAGGGGCGCGCTTACGTGTTGCCACTAAATACACCCAAGCCGCGCGCGAACACTTCGCCGCAAAAGGTGTCTACGTTGACCTCATCAAACTGTACGGCTCAATGGAACTCGCACCCTTAGTGGGTCTGGCCGATGCGATCGTTGACTTAGTATCAACCGGCAACACGCTAAAGGCTAACGACTTAGTCGCGGTCGAAGACATCATGCCGATCTCCTCGCGCTTGGTGGTTAACCGTGCCGCGCTTAAAACCCGTCATGCACAATTGCAACCACTCTTGGATGCCTTTGAACAAGCCAGTCACGCAAACGTGGCGGCTGCGTGATACCCAGAGACTGACACCATGGCAACTATTTCACGCCTAGACTCGCGCGATCCAGACTTTGATGCAAAGCTCACCACTCTACTGGCGTTTGATGCCGAACAGGATGAGGCCATCGATAGTGCAGCGGCGCGTATTCTGAAGCAAGTGCGCGCTGAGGGCGACGCTGCACTGGTTCGCCTGACGCGTGAATTCGATGGTGTACAAATCAGCCAGGCGACCGAGTTAGAGATCCCGCGAAGCGAGTGGTTCAAAGCCCTTGCCGAACTCCCCGCAGCTCAGCGCCAGGCGCTTGAAGCGGCGGCCGAACGCGTGCGCTCGTATCACGTGCACCAAATTCAAAAGAGTTGGTCTTATACCGAGGCCGATGGCACCCGTTTAGGACAACAGATTACAGCGCTCGACCGCGTTGGAGTCTACGTGCCAGGCGGCAAAGCAGCTTATCCTTCCTCAGTGCTCATGAATGCGATTCCAGCAAAGGTAGCAGGCGTCGCAGAGGTTGTGATGGTCACGCCAACTCCGAGGGGTCACCGTAACGCGATGGTGCTGGCCGCGGCGGCGATTGCGGGCGTTGATCGCTGCTTTGCGATGGGTGGCGCTCAAGCCATCGGCGCGCTTGCCTACGGTACAGCGACAGTTCCGGCAGTCGATAAAATTGTTGGGCCAGGCAACGCGTATGTCGCTGCAGCAAAACGCCGTGTCTTTGGCGTGGTCGGCATCGACATGATTGCAGGTCCAAGCGAAATTCTCATCATCTGTGACGGCAAGACCTCGCCTGACTGGATCGCGATGGATCTGTTCTCACAAGCCGAACACGATGAGCTCGCGCAAGCGATCTTGCTATGCCCAGATGCGAGTTATCTCGACGCGGTCGAGCGCTCAATTGACAAATTACTACCCACCATGCCTCGCGCTGACATCATTCGCACAAGCTTGCGCGACCGCGGTGCGCTGATTTTGGTACGAGATTTAAATGAGGCATGCACAATCAGCAACCAGATCGCCCCCGAGCATCTTGAAGTATCGATCGAAGAGCCTGAAGCTTGGCTACCTCATTTGCGTCATGCAGGTGCGATTTTCATGGGGCAACACAGTTCTGAGTCGCTTGGTGACTATTGCGCGGGACCAAACCACGTGCTACCGACCTCGCGTACCGCTAGATTTTCGTCACCTCTGGGTGTCTATGACTTTCAAAAGCGCTCGAGTTTGATCCATGTCTCGCATGCAGGTGCGCAAACGCTCGGCCAAATTGCCGCTGAACTTGCAATCGGCGAAGGCCTGCAAGCACATGCGGCAAGCGCCACCTACCGCCTCACTCCACCGAGCAACAAGTAAGTTCAGCGATCAAGCACGATTCTCAACAACAATTCGCTCAGACCGCCCTACAATATAGATTCTGACGCCAAGAGCCCAAGCCATGCGCACCGCCGAAATTATCCGCAACACCAACGAAACAAAAATACGTGTCGCAATCAATCTTGATGGCACTGGCCGCCAAAAGCTCGACACTGGCGTGCCTTTTTTAGACCACATGCTTGATCAAATCGCGCGCCACGGTTTGATCGACCTTGAGGTCCATGCTCAGGGTGATTTAGAAATTGACGCTCACCACACGGTTGAAGACGTTGGCATCACGATCGGGCAAGCCATTGCAAAAGCCGTAGGCGATAAAGCGGGCATCCGTCGTTATGGTCACGCATATGTACCGCTCGATGAGGCGCTGTCGCGCGTGGTCGTCGATTTTTCAGGCAGGCCCGGCTTGCAGTTTCACGTGCCCTTTACCCGTGCGCGAGTTGGTGATTTTGATGTTGACCTCACCATTGAATTTTTTCAAGGTTTGGTCAATCATGCGCTGCTGACCATGCACATTGATAACTTGCGCGGCGTCAATGCACATCACCAGTGCGAAACCATTTTCAAAGCCACTGGTCGCGCACTACGTATGGCGCTCGAACTCGATCCGCGCAGCGCTGGCGTTGTGCCCTCTACAAAAGGTGTCCTGTAAACCATGGCCTTGATTGCCATCGTTGACTACGGCATGGGCAACATCCACTCGGTCGAGCGGGCGTTGCGCCACGCCGCACCCGAGGCCGATATCCGCTTATGCAGCCAAGCGCGCGATATTCTGGCCGCCGACCGCGTTGTGTTTCCGGGCCAAGGGGCGATGGCCGACTGCATCCGCACACTTGATGAGGCGGGCTTACGCGAGGCGGTGCTCAACGCAGCAAAAAACAAACCCTTGCTGGGCGTTTGCGTGGGCGAACAAATGTTGTTCGAGCGCAGCGAAGAAGGCAACACCACCAGCCTAGGTATCTTTAAAGGCGAGGTCCGGCGCTTTCAGGGACCAGCCTTCTCTGCAGGTGCAGAGCAGCTCAAAGTCCCGCATATGGGGTGGAATCCGGTCAAGCAAAGCCGTGAGCATGCCCTGTGGCAGGGTATCCCCGATATGACCCCCTTTTATTTTGTCCATAGTTACTATGCAGTGCCCGCTCAAGCCGAGCTCACCGTCGGACAAAGCAACTACGGTGGCCTGTTCACCTGTGCTGTTGCGGCCGATAATATCTTTGCCGTACAGTTTCATCCAGAAAAAAGTGCCGAATATGGTTTGCGTCTTTACCGTAATTTTGTAGACTGGAAGCCTTAAACTAACCCCCGACCCACACTCGCTTATCGCGAGTGCTTTGAACTTTACGTGACCACTCAATAATCACATGCTGCTGATCCCTGCAATCGATCTCAAAGACGGACGCTGCGTCCGGCTGCGTCAAGGCGACCTCGACGACGCAACAGTCTTCTCTGAAGACCCAACCGCCATGTCTAATCTTTGGCTTGACCGCGGCGCACGACGCCTGCACTTAGTCGATCTCAATGGCGCTGTAGCTGGCAAACCAAAAAACGAATCTGTCATTCGCGCGATTGTCGATTCGGTCGGTGCTGATATTCCGGTCCAGATTGGCGGTGGTATTCGCGACCTCGACACGATTGAACGCTATCTTGATTTCGGCATCACCTATGTCATCATCGGTACCGCTGCGGTCAAGAACCCTGGATTTTTACATGATGCCTGCGGGGCGTTTCCCGGCAGCATTATCGTTGGGCTCGACGCCCGCGATGGCAAGGTCGCAACCGACGGCTGGAGCAAACTCACTAAGCATGATGTGCTCGACATGGCTAAAAAATTTGAAGACTATGGCTGCGAAGCGATTATCTACACGGATATTGGCCGCGACGGTATGTTGACAGGCGTCAACATCGACGCAACAGTGCGACTCGCTCAACACGTGCGAATCCCCGTCATTGCCTCGGGTGGTGTCACAGATATGCGCGACATCGAAGCGTTGTGCGCAGTTGAGGCCGAAGGCATTGAAGGCGCGATTTTAGGTCGCAGCATCTATGAAGGCACGCTTGATTTTGAAGCCGCGCAACTGCGTGCTGACGAACTCGCACCATGAGTCAATTAGTCACGCCGAGCACCAACAGCGGCCTGACTCGTCGAATCATTCCCTGTCTTGACGTCACAGCGGGCCGCGTTGTTAAGGGCGTTAACTTCGTCGACCTAATCGATGCAGGCGACCCAGTTGAAATTGCGCAGCGTTACAACGAACAAGGCGCCGACGAGCTGACCTTTTTAGACATCACCGCGACAAGCGACGGGCGTGATTTGATTCTCTCGATCATCGAGCAGGTCGCCTCACAAGTTTTTATCCCCCTGACTGTTGGTGGTGGGGTGCGGCAAGTGAGTGATGTGCAACGCCTGCTCAATGCGGGTGCCGATAAGATCTCAATTAATAGCGCTGCGGTTGCCAACCCTGAACTTGTTCGGGCAGCCTCGAGCTATCACGGTTCACAGTGTATTGTGGTGGCCATCGATGCTCGACGTGTGGCAAATAGCGAGACCCCAGCTTGGGAGGTGTTCACCCACGGTGGACGTCGCGGCACCGGTTTGGATGTCGTTGCTTGGGCGCGTCAAATGGCAGAGTTTGGCGCGGGCGAATTGCTCTTAACCAGCATGGATCGCGACGGCACTAAAGCAGGTTTTGACCTCGAGCTCACGCGTCGAGTGGCCGACGCCGTTTCGATCCCGGTGATCGCTTCGGGCGGCGTAGGCAATTTGCAGCACTTAGCCGATGGTGTGACCGTGGGCGGTGCCAGCGCGGTGCTGGCGCGCAACGTCGCGGCCTTCAGCCCGGGCGGCGGCAGCAACCTCCGCAACGAGCGCTACCGCACCGACCCGAAGCCGCTGGTCGAGGGTTTGGACAACTACACCTGCCGGAATTTCTCGCGCGCCTACCTGCGGCACCTCGTGATGGCCGGTGAGATCCTCGCGAGCACGCTGGTCTCGCTGCACAACGTCCATTTCTACCTCGACCTCGTGGCCCAGGCCCGCGCCCACATCGAGGCCGGCGACTATGGCCCGTGGCATCGCGCTTGGATCGAGCGCTACGAGGCGGGCGAGGCGAACAGCCTGGTCGGCCCGGCTTGACCGTTTCGCTGCAGCCCCGGTTTGACTCGGCCGGGGCGCCCGGTATCCGGGTGTCATGAGTGAAACGCCGCCACCGTCCGACCCAGCAGCCCTGCACGAGGAAATGGCGGCGCTGGACCGCGAGGAGGCGGAGTTCCTGCGCCTGCGGCTCGCGGCCCCGGCTTGGTTGAAAGACAACCCGGGCCTGGGCCTGACCGGCATTTATCTCTTCGCCTCGCTGGTCGGCGTGTTTTTTCACTTCCTGTTCCTGCGTCGCTTCGGGTTCAACGTGCTCGAGTTCTCCGAGACATCGGATTTCCTCATGGTCGTGGTGCGCGAGCCGCTGGCCGTGGTGCTGGCCCTGCTCGGCCTCGGCGCGGAACAGCGCGAGGTCGCGGAATTCGTTGCAGACTCCGTCAAGTACCACCAGGCCGTGCGCCCGCGCAGCGGCAACTGCCATGGTCAGCACCGGCAGGAACGGGGTCCGGGCCGGAGTCAGCCGGGCGTGCATTTCCTTGGCGAGATCGTTGGTGCCGGCAACGAACGCCGCCAGCCGCGTTTTTGCCGCTGTGGCGGCAATCGCCGCAATGCCGATCTTTTCGACATAATCGATCGCCGCCGCCAGGCCAATCGCCTCGATGATCGCCGGCTGGCTCTGCGCGGCGAGCAGCATGGTGTCGATCCACCCGCGCTCGAAGCCGTGCTTCTTGACCATCTCGTCGGCGAAGCCGCGCACGTCCTCGCGGGTCTCGTCCAGCGCCTGTGTGATTTCGCTCACCGCGCCATCGTGCTGCATGTCGGGATGGTGGGCCACCAGGGCCAGCACACGCTGCAGGCTGCCGGCCAGCGTCTGCTCACCGCCCGCCAGCGCGCCCAGCGGGCCGGCCTGCAGCGGCGCGCCACGCGCGCGCTCGGCCGCCTCGCGCGCCTGCTGCACGGCGCCCTGCAGCGCTTCCAGCGCGGCCGTTTCGTGCACCAGCGCGTCCTGCACGGTCTCGCTGAGCCGCCCCACCAGTTCGTGGCGGCGGCGCAGCTGTTCGTCCAGCTGGGCGAAGGCCGCGCCGATG
>CALCPT010000167.1 GCA_937897265.1 uncultured Alcaligenaceae bacterium | reverse complement strand
GGTTCCGGCAAAGCCATGGCCGAGTTGATTGCCGGTCGCCAGCCAGCCATGCAGTTTGGCTTTTACGGCATGGAAAAATCTTCTGCCCCGTGGGCTGCCCTCAAGCACGCTTGAAACAACTTGGTCGCCCTGCTGGGCTGGGCTTGAGTCGATTTATACTGTCACCAGCGCCGATTTGATCCAGGCTGCTAATTACGAGGACGACCTGGCACGTTTAGCCGAGTGCGATTTGGTGATCGAAGCCATCGCTGAGCGCTTAGATTGGAAGCATGCTCTTTACGAAAAAGTTGCGCCGCACATTGCCGCCCATACAATTTTTGCGACTAACACTTCAGGCTTATCCATCACTGAGTTGTCGGCGGGTTTCTCGGGCGATCTAAAAAAGCGGTTTTGTGGTGTGCATTTTTTTAATCCGCCACGGTACATGCACTTACTTGAGCTAATCCCTTTGCCAGCGACCGATCCTTTGATTTTGGATCAGCTCGAAACTTTTATGACTTCGACCATGGGCAAGGGGGTCGTACGCGCGAAAGATACGCCTAATTTTGTTGGCAATCGCGTTGGTGTGTTCGCGATCTTGGCGGTCTTCGCCGAGGCCGAGAAATACAAACTAGGTTTTGACGTGGTGGATGCCCTCACGGGCAGCAAGCTTGGCCGTGCAAAGTCGGCAACCTTTCGTACCAGTGATGTGGTCGGGCTGGATACCCTGGCCAACGTCATTCGTACGATGGAAAACGGCCTGAAGCAAGATCCGTTTTCTGCATTGTTTAAGGTGCCCGAAGTGCTCGCGTCTTTGATCTCGCTGGGTCGTTTAGGCCAAAAGACCAAGGCTGGCTTCTTTAAAAAAGAGGGCAAGAACGTTTTGGTATTGAATCCACAAACTAAAGAGTACGAACCGTCAACAGCAACGCTTGCGCCAATCGTTGACCGAATACTTAAAAAACCGGTGGCCGAGCGTTTTGCCCTGCTGCGTGAAACGGATGATCCGCAGGCTCAATTTTTATGGGCGATTTTTCGGGATATCTTCCACTATAGTGCGGTGCATCTAGAGTCGATTGCAGATTCGGCGCGTGAAATTGATTTTGCCATGCGTTGGGGGTATGGCTGGGAGCGCGGCCCCTTTGAAGACTGGCAAGATGCTGGCTGGTCGCAAGTGGCGCAGTGGGTCAAAGAGGATATCGAGCAGGGCAAGGCCCTGAGTACAGCGCCGTTGCCAGAGTGGGTCTTTGCAGGACCAGTCGCCGAACGTCAGGCCGTTCATACACCCGAGGGCTCTTGGTCGGCTCAGCAAAAAACGTATTTGCCTCGCTCGAACCTGCCCGTGTATCAAAAACAAGTCTTTAGGGCGCCCTTGCTCGGCGATGGTTCTCCCGATCCACGCAAGGCAGGTCAAACTATTTTTGAAAATACCGATTTGCGCGCTTGGGTAGATGGCAGCCAACCCGACGTCTTAGTGGTGTCGTTTCGCTCAAAGATGAACACCTTTAGCGCAGATGTCTTGAATGGCATCCAGCAAGCCATAGACTTGGCTGAAAATCAATATGCCGGTGTGGTGATTTGGCAGACAAGTTCTTTGCAGTCGGGGGTGCCAGGCGGCCCATTTTCGGCTGGTGCAAATTTAGAGGCAGCTCTGCCTTTGGTCATGAAAGGCGGCCCTCAGGGGGTTGAGCCCTTTGTGCAATTATTTCAAGATACGATGATGAGGGTGAAGTATGCGCAAGTACCTGTGGTTTGCGCCGTATCTGGGATCGCACTCGGGGGGGGCTGCGAGCTGGTCATGCAAGCGGCCAAGCGTGTCGCAACGCTCGAAAGTTATATCGGTCTAGTAGAAATTGGGGTCGGCTTGTTACCCGCCGGTGGCGGCTTGAAAGAAGCCGCAATCAGGGCCGCGCGTAGTGTCGAAAAAATCGGGCAAGCGCCCCAGGCCGCAAACTTTTTGAACTTCATCACGGCCTCGTTTGAGAACGCTGCCATGGCAAAAGTCTCTGCCTCGGCACACGAGGCTTTGAAGATGGATTACCTCAAGTCAGACGATCTCATTGTCGCTAACGTGTATGAATTATTGGCGCAAGCTCAGGCGCAAGTCAAGGCGATGCACTACGCAGGCTATCGTCCTCCCGTCAAAGCTCCGGTCGCTGTGGCGGGTCGGTCGGTGGCTGCAACCGTGATGGGACAGCTAGTCAACATGCGCGATGGCGGGTTTATTTCAGAGCATGATTGTTTCATTGCAAAAAAAATCATTGATGTCATCACCGGTGGGGATGTTGAGGCCGGTACGCTGGTTTCTGAAGAGTGGTTGCTTAAGCTTGAACGCAAAGCGTTTATCGAGCTGATTGCGCATCCAAAATCAATCGAGCGCGTAATGGGCTTGCTGCAAGACGGCAAACCCGTGCGTAACTAATGATCGCTAAAGGACACTATTTATGAAAGCTCTTCAAGACGCTTATATCGTTGCGGCAACCCGTGCGCCGGTTGGCAAGTCTGGGCGCGGTTCGTTGCGCACGACCCGGCCCGACGATCTGTTTGCTCAAACACTTAAACATTTACTCTCGCAGGTGCCGAGTTTAGATCCCAGCGCTATCGAGGATGTGATTGTCGGTTGTGCCATGCCCGAGGCGCAGCAAGGCTTGAATGTTGCTCGTATCGCGTTGCTGTTGGCGGGTCTGCCGAATACCGTAGGCGGTATGACGATCAATCGTTTCTGCTCTTCAGGGCTCAATGCGATCGCGATGGCCGCTGACCGAATCCGTGTCGGCGAGGCGGACATCATGATCGCGGGTGGGGTCGAGTCCATGAGTATGGTGCCAATGAGTGGCAACACGCCGTCTTTGTCCCCTGATATTTTTAAAGATGAAAATATTGGCATTGCCTACGGTATGGGGTTAACCGCCGAAAAGGTGGCTCAGCAATGGAAAGTCAGTCGCGAGGCGCAAGACGCCTTCGCTCTGGCCTCGCACCAAAAAGCATTGGCGGCGCAAGCCGCTGGCGAGTTCAGTGCTGAGACCTTTGCGGTGCAAGTCGCACAACGCAAGATGAATCTCGCGCTTGGTGAGGTCGATGTGTCGTGGCAGTCGTTTACCCAAGATGAAGGTCCCCGTGCTGACACTTCTCTTGAAGGTTTGGCTAAGTTGCGTGCAGTGTTTGCTGCTAAAGGCAGTGTGACCGCCGGTAATAGTTCGCAAACCTCAGATGGCGCCGGTGCATTGCTCATCGTGAGTGAAAAAGCCTTGAAGCAATTTAATCTGACCCCGTTAGCGCGGTTTGTAAGCTTTGCAATTAAAGGCGTTGCACCAGAGATCATGGGCATTGGCC
>CALCPT010000166.1 GCA_937897265.1 uncultured Alcaligenaceae bacterium | reverse complement strand
CGCGCCACATCTCGTTCAACGGCGGTTACAATATCTCACCTCGAATTTCTCCGGATGGCAAAACATTGCTGACTGTTACACGTCGAGATGGCACATATCGTATCGCCTCGCTCAACCTGTCAACAGGTGCCGAGTCCCTCTTAACCGATGGGCGTGATGACCAGTCGCCAAGTTTTGCTCCTAACGGAATGCAAGTGCTATATGCCGCAGTTCAGGGTGGTAGAAGCGTGTTAGCTGGGGTCTCTAGTGATGGTCGCGTTCGGCAAACGCTATCTGTCCTAAACGGCGAAATACGCGAACCCACCTGGGGCCCCTTTTCTCAATAACCGTTGAATTTCCTCTTAAAGGATACATCATGTCGCGCATCGCAAAAGCTCTCACCATCGCCGCCTTAGCTGCCAGTTTGGCCGCTTGTAGCTCAGTTTCTCTAGACGACAAAGCTGGAGCGGGTGGTGCAGACGGCTCTGGCATTCTTGATCCGTTCAACCCACAAAGCATTTTGGCCAAACAGCGCTCGGTTTACTTTGACTTCAACAGCTACACGGTCAGCGACCAGTATCGCTCACTGGTTGAAACGCACGGTAAGTACTTAGTTGGTGCGCCTCAGCAACGCGTTGTGATTGAAGGAAACACCGATGCCCGCGGCGGTTCTGAATATAACTTGGCACTTGGACAACGTCGTGCCGAGGCAGTGCGCCGCATGCTGACTTTGCAGGGCGTTTCTGACACTCAGGTTGAGACCATCAGCTTTGGTAAAGAGAAACCCAAAGCGATGGGCAGTTCAGACGCCGACTACGCTGAAAACCGTCGTGCAGATTTCAACTATAAGCGTTAAGCTTAAGAGCTGTGATCTGAACTAAACAAGGCGGCTCACTAGCCGCCTTGTCGTTTTAAAGGGATATTTTATGTCTATGACCACCACCTCTAAGCGTTTGCTGAGCACGGGCCTTCTATTAATCGGCACCCTAACGATCGCTCAGCCAGCGTTGGCCTTTGCCGATGATGATGCCCGCAAAGCGATTGTTGAATTACGCCAGCAAATCAAGACACTGACCGAAGCCAATTTACGCGCTCGAATGCAACTCGCAGATCAAATCGAAGCGCTTGAGCAAGAAGTGATTCGCCTGCGCGGCGACATGGAACAACTCGGACGTCCAAGCTCTGGCTTAGGCTCACCCGGAGGCACCTCTGGCGCGCGTGCGCCCGATGCCAAGTCGGCTGACCCGCGTGAGCAATCAGCTTTTGACCAATCGATTGAAACCTTTCGCAAAGGCCAGTACAAAGACGCGATTGAAAATCTAAACGCATTTTTGACGCTCTACCCTGACAGCAAACTCACACCAACGGCACAGTTTTATCTGGGCAGTAGTCGCTACGCGTCAAAAGACTTCAAGGGTGCAATCGCCACACTCGATGCGATGGTCAAAAAATATCCCAGAGAAACTCGCGCACCCGATGCCTTGCTATTGATTGCAGGATGTCAGGTTGAGCTGAACAATCGCCCAGCTGCGAAAGTCACGTTGCAGCGTATCGTTCAGGAATACAAAGGAACGCCTGCTGCTGAAACGGCCGCCAAACGGATTCCTTTGCTCTAAGGAACACAACCAACTAGCCGATTCAAGCTCAAGTATCGAAGCGTTGAATCGGCTCAACGCTAGCCCAGCTGCCACTGCGCAGTCAGATCAACGTGAATGATGTGCAGCCTGGATCCGGCCGACGCGATACTTTTCAAGTCGAAGCTTAGAGACAGCTTGTTACCTTACGTTGACGTCAGTAATAGGCAAGCCACACCCATCACTATCAGCACCGTCCCAATCGTTTCTTGACGCGTACTTTTGCTTGCAAACACACGCCATGACAACAATTGCGCAAACAACACCTCGACTAAACCCAACGTTCGCACATTGGCGGCAGCAGTCAGAGCAAAACCCAAAAACCACCCCTCGGACGCCGAGGCGCCGAGTAAGCCACCCCAGATAGAAATACGCCAGGCTTGTAGACAACGCACCCACGCTTCGTAATGAAAAATCATCATCCACGCGGCCAGCAACACGGTTTGTACGCCTAAGCCGCAAGCAAGTGTTAGCGAC
>CALCPT010000165.1 GCA_937897265.1 uncultured Alcaligenaceae bacterium | reverse complement strand
GCGAAGCTCTGCTATAAACGATAGCAATACATTTAAAAAATAATGTCGTTCGACAAAACACTGTCGCAACGCCACCGGAGACACACGTGATTGAAAATATCTTTGGCCAACCCTTGGGCGGCATTGTGCAGGTTGCCTACGTCGTTGAAGACTTGCAAAAATCGATTGCCGAATTTAGTCAAAAATTTAATATCGGCCCTTGGTTCTATTCAAATGGTTACGCACTGAAAGAGGCTTACTATCGTGGTGAACCGACCGACATGCGTATGGGTCTGGCCTTGAGCTTTTCAGGCAACATGTGTTTTGAGGTGATTCAGCCGCTTGATGACAAACCCTCTGTGTATTGGGATGTCATCAAGAAAAAGGGCTACGGCTTTCATCATCTTGGCATGGCGACGACTCAATACGAAGTCGATGTCGCACGCTATAAAAAGATGGGCTACGTCTTAGCCTTTGAGGGCTTAACGCCGCGCGGTATCCGCTTTGCGTACTTTGACACGACGGGTGACCTGCCTGGCATGCTTGAGCTGATCGAATACAACGACACTCAGTTGAAATTTCTGTCGCTGATGCAGCAAGCGTCTGTCAACTGGGATGGCAAAGATCCGTCTAGAAAAATCGAACTGATTACCAGTCAGTTGACCTAACGCGTGTGACGCAGTGCTAGCCGCGCACCGAGTAACATCGCTGCAAACGCTAGCATCGACGCATACGTCAAGGTCGAGAACCCGGTCAGCCCTTGGCCAATCGAACAGCCCATCGCCAACGCACCACCGATCCCCATCAGCGCGCCCCCACTCATGTATCGCAGCATATCCGAGGGTGTAGCGAACCCTTGCAGACGAAAAGTCTTAGACAACTTCGCCGCCACAAAAGAGCCAAGCACCACGCCTACGATCACGGTGACACCAAACCCTAGCCGCATCCCCGTCGCAATCATCGTGTATTGAATCGTTTCACCGATCGGCGCAATGAAGGTGAGCGAAACGCTGGGCGCAGGTTCAAATTCATCAACCGCTAACCAGCCCGTGACCCACCAACCGGCGGTAATCAACGCCCCCACGACAACCCCACTCACCAAGTCGCGCTTATTGTTAAAAATTGAGCCCCGCCAAAACACAAACGTCAGCAACACGACTGACAACAGTCCAATCAACGCAAAACGGGTGGCAAGCCCAAACTCAAATAAGCCATGCGCAGGCAGGGCTGTCGCCTGTGCAATCGTTAAGCGTAGAGGTGCCAACAAACCTGTCAGCGTCATATACGCTGAAATCCCTAAGCACAACAACACCACAAACGATCTGAGATTACCCTGGCCAAGCAACACAACCGCACGTGCGCCACAGCCATTGGCCAGCATCATGCCGTAACCAAACATCAACCCGCCTAAGATCACAAACAACCACGAAGCCCCGTTGCCGCGATAGATAGAAGTACTCAAATCGACGATTTCAAACGCCGAGAGTGTCTGGGCACCAAGTATCGAAACGACTAGCGCCAAGGCGAAAGATTGTGCTTTTTGTTTCGCACCTGAATCCCAACCCTCTTTCAAGGCACGGTTTAAGCAAAAGCCAGACCACTGACCGTTCAACCCAAACAGCACGCCAATCACCAGCCCTGACCAAAGTAGTATGTCTCTTGTATCCATAAATAGCTTTAACGTGTTTTTATCTAATGCAGTGTCCCAACCAAGGCTCGACAGGCCTTCAGCGGGCAAACCTTGCACCGAATCATAGCGACTCACAAGAGCCTGTCCAAAGATTGATTTGCATCACCTATATAACCAAAAGAAATATAGATCTGAAGGGACAACCCTAAAAACAGGCCAGTTCAGGTTGGAATGGCCGCGGCAATCGCATCACCCATTTCTTTGGTACCGACCAGACGACTATCCGTATCCATGATGTCGGCCGTGCGCAGGCCACGCCCAACCACTGAACGCACAGCGTGTTCAATGCGCTGCGCGTCTTGTTCGCGATTAAAGCTGTGGCGCAGCATCATCGCCGCTGACAAAATCATGGCACAGGGATTCACAATATCTTTACCCGCGATATCTGGCGCAGACCCATGAATCGGCTCATACAAGCCCCTGCCGTCAGGCGCCAGTGACGCCGAGGGCAGCATACCAAGTGAGCCCACCAGCATCGCAGCCTCATCTGACAAGATATCCCCAAACATATTGCCGGTAACAATCACGTCAAAACGGGTAGGCGCACGCATCAACATCATCGCAGCAACATCAACATATAGGTGGGTTAATTCTACGTCAGGGTACTCTGCGCCGACCTCAGTCATGACATCGCGCCAAAGCTGCATGGTTTCAAGCACATTCGCTTTATCCACTGAGCAGACTTTACTTTTACGCTGCCGCGCCGTTTTAAAAGCAACATGCCCGATCGCACGAATCTGTGATTCGGTATAGCGCATAGTGTTGATCGACTCGCGCTCGCCCGAGGCATTTTGTACTGGGCCACGCGGTTCACCAAAATAGATATCGCTCGACAATTCGCGCAAAATCAACAAGTCCAAACCCTCGATCACCTGAGGCTTGAGTGTCGAAACACTCGCCAGCTCTGGAAACAACTTTATCGGGCGTAAATTTGCATTCAAACCCAAATTCGAGCGTAACTGCAACAAACCCGAGCGCACTTTATTCGTACGAATCCACTGCTCATATTCTGGCCCGCCGATCGCGCCAAACAAAATCGCATCGGCACGCTTAGCAAGCGCATCAGTCTCGTCGGGCAGAGGCTTGCCTGCCGCCTGAACGCCTGACATCCCAATGTGACCGTACTCAAGATCCAGTACAAAATGACCTTTCGCTACCGCTTGCAAAACCTTGACTGCCTCGGGGATGATCTCGTGGCCCACGCCATCTCCGGGCAAGACTGCTATTTTCATGATTTGTCTCTAAGATTTTGTGTTTAATGAGTCAACACCAAGCGTACACCGAACCCAATCAGACACAGCCCTGCCAACTTTTCAAGTAAAAAGCCAGCTTTAGGATTACGACGCATACGCTCGGCAAAAAAGTGCGTCAACAGCGCGGCAACCACACCGTAAATAAACGCAAGCGCCGCAATCGTGAAGGCTAGAAAACCAAACGTCACTAAACCTTGCTGACGGGCCGGGTCAATGAACAGCGGGAAAAAAGCCATATAAAACACAATCGATTTGGGATTTAAGAGCGTAATGAAAAATGCCTGGCGCAGGTAATGGTAGGGTTTGATATTCAAAATCGGTGCCGCACCCGGCTTGGCTAGCAACATTTTCAGGCCTAGCCAAGCAAGATAGACCGCACCGACCCACTGCACAGCGGCAAAGGCGGCTGGGTAGGTCGTTAAAACTGCAGCGACCCCTGCAACGGCCAGCCAAGCCAAGATCTGGTCGCCGAGCACAATCCCCGTTGTTGCGGCGAGCCCGGCGCGCAGCCCCCCTTTGCTGGTTGACGTAATCAACACCAGGTTGCCGGGGCCAGGGATCAACAAAAATATCGTGAACGCTGCAACAAATGCTCCGTAATCCGTTACGCCTAACATGCTTGACCTTGCCTGTTTGATTGAGTACAGACGATCACTATACAACGCGACACCTGAAGAGATTTCGAGTTACGCTATTGCCATCCTCAAAGCTTTCACGCGACAGCTTTCACTTTGTCTTGCAACCCTAACGGCTTTTCCCAAATATCTATGTCAACACGCTTCAGACTCCACCTAGAAAACGGCCGCCTTCGCAACGAACTTTTTCACCTGACGCATGAGCAGTGGGCGCAGGCCGCAGCGCGCCATCCTGAGCTCGCGAAACAAGTCGACGTATCGGTCGGTTGGGATGGTGATATTTTAGAGAAAGCACTGCAAGACGCAGATGCACTCATTGCAGGGCCAATCGATCGGCCAAAAATCATTCAAGCAAGCAAACTAAAGTGGATTCACACAACCGGCGCGGGTGTCGATCACCTGTTACCGCTCGACTGGTTACCTGAACAAATTACAGTCACCAACAGCAGTGGCATCCACGGTGATAAGACTGAAGATTTCATTAGTATGGCTTTGTTGATGTTGCATAACAAAATGCCGCAAATTCTGGCGAATCAAACCAAACAGATTTGGGACATGATTCATGAATTCAATATCCGCGGCAAAACAGCGACGGTGATTGGCTTTGGCGACGTTGGCCGCGCGGCTGGCTTGGGCGCGAAACGCCTTGGTATGAAGGTGATTGCTGTCACACGCTCGGGCGTCGCGCAACCGCTTGCTGACGAAACCATCAGTGTGAGCCAGCTCGACAGCGTTTTACCCCGTACCGACTATTTGATTGTTGCTGCACCCCTCACAGCAGATACCCGAGGCTTAGTCACTGATGCCAGAATCGCCTCATTACCCAAGGGCGCGGGCTTAATCAATATCGGCCGCTCACCGATTGTGGATTACACCGCTGTGATCAAGCATCTTGCAAGCAAACAGCTTGACGGTGCAATCTTAGATGTCTTCGATAAAGAGCCCCTTGAGCCGGGCTCACCTCTTTGGACAACGCCTAATCTGATCGTCACACCACATATCTCGTGCGACGCCCCCGATTACGTGCAACGCGTATTGGATTGCTGGTTTGCCAATTTTGGCGGACTGGATAAGTACATTAGTGACAAGAATATTTTCAAGCAGTATTTAAAAGGGTATAGTGTAAGGGCTGTATTGGCTGATGCAAAAGGAGTACTATGGGCCGGCACTGATGCAGGGTTGTTTCAATATG
>CALCPT010000164.1 GCA_937897265.1 uncultured Alcaligenaceae bacterium | reverse complement strand
CCATATCGGGATATTGCTCAATCATCTTGGTAAAAGTCTCATCGTTAGCAATCAGTCGATCGCGAAAGGACTCAAGGTAGTGAAGTTTTGCAGTCTCGGCCTTACTAACACCTTGAATCGCATCTAAACGCTTTTGAGCTTGTACGGTAATTTTACGGTCTGGGTCGGTGAGTAAATAAGCATAAGCTTGATGGTGTGACCGACCCACGCGCCCACGTAATTGATGCATTTGTGCTAAACCAAACATATCAGCTTTATTTAAAATAATGGTGTTGGCAGTCGGTACATCAATGCCTGTTTCAATAATAGTGGTGCAAAGTAATAAGTTGTAACGCTGATTATAAAAGTCGCGCATCACATGTTCTAGCTCACGCTCACGTAACTGACCATGCGCCACAGCAATGCGCGCATCGGGCAGTATACGTTCTAGTTTCTCGCGCATGGAGTGTATGGTGTCGACTTCATTGTGCAGAAAATAGACTTGGCCACCACGCTTGAGTTCGCGCAGTAAGGCCTCGCGAATGGTGCTGTTATCCTCACGGCGTACAAACGTTTTAATGGCCAAGCGCTTTTGTGGCGCCGTGGCAATCACTGAAAAATCGCGAATCCCCTCAAGCGACATCCCAAGCGTGCGAGGGATTGGCGTGGCCGTCAGTGTCAAGACATCGACCTCTGCGCGAAGTGACTTGAGCATTTCTTTTTGACGCACGCCAAAGCGATGTTCTTCGTCGATGATGACAAGCCCTAAGCGCATGAAATTCACGTCTTTCGATAAGAGCTTGTGCGTACCAATCACGATATCGATAGTGCCGTCATTGATTCCCACAATCGCGCTGGCTACCTCTTTGGCAGATCTAAAACGCGAGAGCTCAACCACTTTAACCGGCCAGTCGGCAAAGCGATCTGAAAAGGTTTGTGCGTGTTGCTCAGCCAGCAGGGTGGTCGGGCACAAAATCGCGACTTGTTTGCCGTTGGCGATAGCCAAAAACGCGGCACGTAAGGCGACTTCTGTTTTGCCAAAGCCTACATCGCCGCATACCAAACGATCCATCGGGCGCCCCGAGGTCATGTCTGCCAAGACGCATTGAATGGCGGCCGCTTGGTCTACGGTTTCTTCAAAACCAAAGCCTTCGGCAAATAATTCGTAATCCCCAATGGGCAGCTTGAAGGCAAAGCCTTGTCGCGCAGCGCGTTTGGCGTAAATATCTAAGAGTTCAGCTGCCGTATCGCGTACCTGCTGCGCAGCTTTGCGGCGCGCCTTCTCCCATTGGCCTGAACCAAGCTGATGCAAGGGGGCGGTTTCTGGATCGTTGCCGCTATAGCGCGAGATGACGTGTAACTGCGCGACGGGTACGTAGAGGGTCGTCTTGCTCGCGTACTCAAGATGAAGAAACTCCATCTCGCCTTCGCCCATATCCATGTTGATCAGGCCATGATAGCGCCCGATACCGTGTTGCGCGTGAACGACTGGGTCACCGATGCGTAACTCGGATAAGTCGCGCACCATGGCTTCGACGTTGCTAGCGCGCTCTTGATCGCGTTTGCCGCGCCGCGCCGTGGTGCCGTGTCCTGGATACAAGTCGTTCTCAGTGATGAAGACGAGTTGTTGTCCGGGTAGTTGAAAGCCAGTATTGAGTTGAGCAACCGTGATCGCGAAATGCGCATCGCCCTCTAAAAACAGCGCGAGCGATTCGGTTTGCGCATCTGGGATCAGGCCATGTTCGGCCAACATCTGTAAGATGGTTTCACGACGACCGTGCGAGTCGGTGCATAAGACCAGTCGTTGCTGCGTTTGATTCAACAGCGCGCGAAGCTTTTGCACCGGGTCGTCAGAGCGGCGCGAAATCCCGATATCGGGTGCAGCTAAAAACTCGGGGTGCTCGGTCTCGGTAGTGAGTGCAACTCGCGCAAATACCTTGAGTTGCTCAAACAGTGTTTCAGCTCGCAAAAACAACGCGTCTGGTGCAAGCACTGGACGCTCGCGATCGCTTTTTAAAAAGTTATAACGGCTGGCAGTATCTTGGGCAAAGCGACGCATGGCATCGTCGATATCCCCTAAGGTCACCATGATGGTGTCTTGTGTCAGATAATCGAATAAGGTCGCGGTGCTGTCAAAAAACAGCGGCAAATAATATTCAACGCCTGCAAACGCAATGCCATTGCCAATATCGCGATACGGCAGCGCGCGCGAAGGATCGCCCTCAAAGACTTCACGAAAGCCCGAGCGAAAATGATTGCGCGCAGCTTCGTCCATCGGAAACTCTCGACCAGGCAGCAACTGCACAGAGCCAACTGGGTACAAACTGCGCTGAGTATCAATATCAAAGGCGCGAATCGATTCGATTTCATCATCAAATAAATCGATACGATAAGGCACCACAGAGCCCATCGGAAACAAATCAATCAAACTGCCACGCACACAGAACTCGCCGGGTACCGTGACTTGCGAGACGTGCGCGTAATTTGCCAACATTAACTGCGCCCGCAACGCAGCTTCGTCGAGTTTGTCTTTTTGCTTAAACGAAAACGTATAAGCAGCTAAAAAACTTGGTGGCGGCAAGCGGTACAGGGCAGTGGTAATCGGTACGGTTAGCACATCGACTTCGTGCTGCATCAAGGCATGCAAGGTACGCAGTCGCTCAGAGATTAAGTCTTGGTGTGGTGAAAAACTATCGTAGGGCAGAGTCTCCCAGTCGGGCAGGGGGCGCACTTTCAGTTCGGGGGCAAAAAGTGGGATCTCATCGGCGAGGCGCTGCGCCTCAAGTGGTTCAGCCGTCAACAGGACGAGTGTTTTACCTGCTTGCCGCGCCAATTGTGCCAACAACCAGGCGTCACCTGACCCAGGCGGACGAGGATGGTGGTAGCGCAGGCCGGGTTTAAGGGCATTGAGCAGCGTTGATAGCGTTGAGGCAACTGAAGTGGGTGCAGCGGGCATGACAAGCCAATATAAAAAGAGATGCAGGCACCATCCCAAAAAAGGGGGCGCCGCGAGAAGTGTCGATTATAGGACGAGGGGTGCCATGGCGTGCGTTGTAGAGCTTAGG
Organism: uncultured Alcaligenaceae bacterium; assembly: GCA_937897265.1. Lineage (GTDB taxonomy): Bacteria > Pseudomonadota > Gammaproteobacteria > Burkholderiales > Burkholderiaceae_B > Zwartia. Next base: position 3,577 of record CALCPT010000164.1, on the reverse strand, counting down.
GGTATAGCGATGATTCTTAGTGAATGTGAAAGCCCTGCCCGTGTTGCTACGCTTTGTGTGGTTGGCTGGTGGTCTAGTCAGTCTTTTTCATGGACGCGATGCATACTCGACCCATATAATGAGTCGCTCTAAATGGAACACTATGAGCCTTGCTAAGACCACCCCACGTATCGTTGCCCTTGTGCCTTCGGCCGGTGTTGGCGCGCGTGCGCAGTCGCAGGTACCCACGGCCACGTCGAATGCAGCCATGCCTAAGCAATACCGCCTTTTGGCGGGGGTGCCAATGTTACGGCGCTCGGTGCAGGCCTTGTTAAACGAGCCTCGAATTGAACAGGTGCGCGTGGTGGTGGCTTTGGGTGATCTGCTGGCCGTGCAATGCCTCGCTGGTTTGCCACGAACGGTCTGCTGCCCTTGTGGTGGTCCAACACGCGCGCAAACAGTATTAAATGGTCTTCAAGATGCGCAATTGCGTGCCGAAGATTGGGTGCTGGTACACGATGCCGCTCGCCCAGGTTTGCCTGCAGACGCTGTGGCGCGCCTAATCGATAGTTGCCTGCCTCACGCAGTCGGTGGGTTGCTGGCGATGCCGGTTGCCGATACGGTTAAACGTTCGAACCCGACGTCTCCCAAGACCGTGCAACAAACGATTGCGCGCGAGTCGTTGTGGTTGGCACAAACTCCGCAAATGTTTCGGGCCGGCTTGCTTGAGCAGGCGTTGATCACTGCCATTGAGCGTAACTTGTCGATTACCGACGAGTCCTCTGCGCTCGAAGCTGCTGGGCATGCGCCTTTATTGATACAAGGCTCGGCGTTAAACGCCAAGGTGACTTGGCCTGAAGATTTTGATTGGGTGCAATCATGGCTGTAGCGCACGTGTCTGGTCAACAGGGTGAGTCCAAGTGAATCCTAACGCGTTTCGTGTCGGACAAGGTTTCGATGTCCACGCACTCGTGCCCGAGCGCGCTTTAATCATTGGTGGTGTGCAGATCGAGCATAGTTTAGGTTTGCTCGGGCACTCAGATGCCGATGTGTTACTACATGCCTTGACTGATGCCCTTTTAGGCGCAGCGGGGCTTGGTGATATTGGTCGGCATTTTCCGGACACTGATCCGCAATACCGCGGCGCGGATAGTCGCGTGTTGTTGCGTACTGCGTATCAACGTGTCTGTGAGTCGGGTTGGCAGGTGGTCAATATCGACGCCACGATTCATGCGCAGGCACCAAAAATGGGCCCGCATATTGTCGCAATGATTGCCAATATTGCGGACGACTTGGCGATCGCTGCATCGTCGATCAATATCAAAGCTAAAACCAACGAAGGCTTGGGCCACCTTGGGCGCCAAGAAGGCATTGCCGCAAATGTGATTGTCTTGCTGAGCGCCGCGTAGCGCCGCTTGCTGCCCATGCTCTGAGGCTGGCTTTCTAGTCAATGTGTTGCTAAGCGCTCATCACCCGCCATCTGGAACAAACACATAGCCGTGACCCCAAACGGTCTGGATATACGCGGGCTTTGAGGGGTTGACCTCGATGAGTTTTCGCAGGCGAGAGATTTGTACATCCAGGCTACGGTCGTAGGCCTCGTATTCGCGCCCACGGGCGAGTTCCATCAGTTTTTCGCGCGAGATCGGGATCTTGGGGTGTCGCCCAAAGACCTTCAGTACTGAGAATTCGCCAGTTGTGATCGGTACGATATGACGGTCGCGGGTCAGGGTGCGCGTGGCTAGATTGAGTTCAAAAGGGCCAAAGTAGATGGCTTCAGGATCAAAGCTCGGTGCGCCAGGGTGTTCGTCGCTGCCGCGTCGACGCAAAATTGCTTTGATACGTGCCAAAAGTTCGCGTGGATTAAAGGGCTTAGAGAGATAATCATCTGCGCCCATCTCGAGGCCAATGATGCGATCGATTTCTTCGGCACGGGCCGTCAGCATAATCAGTGGGGTGTTATCGTGATTGCCCCGCAGGCGACGGCAAATCGATAAGCCGTCTTCGCCTGGCAGGATTAAGTCAAGCACCAACAAGTCAATGTGTTCGCGGTGCCAGATTTTGGTCATCTCTTGGCCATCTTCGGCTGTCAACACGCAAAAGCCTTGATCGGTCAGATATCGACGTAATAAATCACGTAGGCGCTGGTCGTTATCGACCACTAGAATTTTGCGCACGATGGGGGACGGTAAGATATTCATGATGTAAAACACTTGCTTTTTAAGGCAAGGGGAGGCTAAAAGTCAGACAGAAACAGTGCAAGACCGCACCTTACCGGATTTGTCACAAGGTTTTGTCTGAGCTGAGCTATGCTTAAAGGGTTGTAACAAATAGTTACAAATGCAAGCGGTCAGGCGAGAGCAACTTTAAATAGTATGAGACGAAGTGACGTGCTGCGGACTGGCCGCGCACGATTGATTTTTTGATAACTATAAACGCGATGCACGCATCAAAGCAAAGATTTGCTAGCGCGAGTGGCTGACAAAACATTTGCTCAACAGGGAAGGGACAACACAGATGTTTCAAGCTAGCCAATTACGACGAACACTTGAAGTCAACGGAAAACAATACGATTACTTCAGCTTGCCCGAAGCTCAGCGTGCCGGTTTGCGCGATCTCGATACCTTGCCTTATACCTTAAGAATTTTGCTTGAAAATTTATTGCGACACCAGGCACTCAGTGATCGCGCTGTCCAAACTGTCGATGTCAAGCAACTGGTGTCGCAACTGGCAGCGCACCAAACTGACTGTGTGATTGAGTTCAGGCCTGCACGCGTGCTAATGCCAGAATCTTCTGGCCTCACCTTGATGGGTGATCTCGCCGCGATGCGCGATGCAATGGCTGCACTTGGCGGTGACCCCGCGTTAATCAATCCCAGTGTCGCAATGGATTTCGTCGTTGATCACTCTGTGATGGTTGAAGATTCAGGCAAGCCAACCTCGCTTGAATACAACATGACGATTGAGTTTGAGCAAAATCGCGAGCGTTACGAATTTTTGCGTTGGTGTAGTCAGGCGTTCGATGGCGTACGTGTGTTTCCGCCAGGCTCTGGGATTTTGCATCAGATCAATTTAGAGTTTTTAGGTAAAGTGGTTTGGACCAAAGAGCACGAAGGTCGTCAGGTGGCTTTTCCAGATTCGTTAATTGGGATGGACAGTCACACCGCGATGATCAATGCCTTAGGGGTGGTGGGCTGGGGTGTGGGTGGCTTCGAGGGGGGGGCAGTGGCCTTGGGTGAGCCTGTATCTGTGCCAATTCCTGAGGTCGTTGGTTGTCACTTGAGCGGTGCCTTGCAGTCCGGTGTCACCTCAACTGACTTGGTGCTCACCATCACTCAACGTCTGCGTGGCGAAGATGTGATTGGACGTTTCATTGAGTACTTTGGTGCTGGTGTAGATGCCTTGACTTTGCCTGAAAGGGCAACGGTTTCAAATATGACTCCCGAATGTGGGGCCACCATGAGTTTTTTTCCGGTTGATCAAGAGACGCTACGGTATCTGGCTGTCTCGGGACGTAGTGCAGAGCAAGTTGCCTTGGTCAAGGCCTACTGTCAGACGCAAGGTTTGTGGCGCGACGCTCAGACCTTAACGCCACGCT
>CALCPT010000163.1 GCA_937897265.1 uncultured Alcaligenaceae bacterium | reverse complement strand
GTCCGTGCACTACACCGGCTGGCTGTTTGAGGCGACGGCCGCAGATCAAAAAGGCGCAAAATTTGACAGTTCGCTCGACCGCGGTCAATTGTTTGACTTCCCGCTTGGGGCTGGTCATGTCATCAAAGGCTGGGATGAGGGAGTCGCTGGGATGAAGGTCGGTGGCAAACGGACACTGATTATCCCCTCTGAGATGGGCTATGGCGCACGCGGCGCTGGCGGCGTGATCCCACCGAATGCGACCTTAGTGTTTGATGTCGAACTTCATGGCGTCGAGTAAAGCGTAAGAGCCCTTCATGTTGCGCACTATCTCGTTCGTGTTTTTTATATTAAAGTCAAACAGATCGTTAAAGAAAAACACGAACAACTTTCCATGCAAACAAGCCGCTCTTACAAACCCCTAACTGCTCGCGACAGCCGCGAAGTTGGACAGGTGTCTTCGTGAAACAATGGCTCGCCTGCTTGGCGCTTATGGTTGGCCATGCGATCGCGCATGCACAACCCACAGTGATACGCTTAATGGTTGGGTTTCCGGCGGGCGGTGGCACCGATGCCATTGCGCGCGTGCTCGCCGAGCAACTCAGCACCGCGCTCGGCACAAACGTGATTGTCGAAAACAAAGCTGGCGCAGGCGGTCAAATTGCCGCTCAAGCGCTGAAAAGCGCTCCTAAAGATGGCTCAGTGCTATTTTTATCGCACGATCACACCATTTCAATTTTGCCCTTAGTTCTTAAACATCCGGGGTTTAATCCTCAACAAGATTTTTTGCCAGTCGCCGGCTTTGCCTCATTTGCCAACGGCCTGGCTGTTTCGCCCGGTACACCAGCAACCTCATATGCTCAATATCTTGACTGGGTTCGCTCGCAAGGCAACGCCAAGCAGTCAATAGGAATCCCGGCTCCAGCATCGGTGCCAGAATTTTTAGTCAAAGTGCTCGCTGTGCAGGCTAAATTAGATTTACAGACCGTACCGTATCGCGGTAGCGCCCCGATGCTCGTTGACATGTTGGGTAATCAAATACCAGCAGGCGTGGCCTCGGTGCCAGACTTTATTGAATTTATCAAAGCCGGTAAGGTACGAATGCTGGCGGTCATGGGAACACAGCGGCAAGCCTTACTGCCCGAAGTACCCACCTTAGCCGAGCTCGGTTTCAAAGGCTTTGAAGACCTGCCCTATTACGGCATTTTTGCGCCCATCGGCATGCCACCTCAACTGACAGCACGCTACGCCACTGCGCTAGAACAAGCATTACAGCAGCAGTCGTTACGCGAACGCCTGCAGAGTTTGGGACTCACAATTGAGTTTATGCCCTCGGCGTCTTTAGCCGCGCGTGAGCGCGCCTACTCGCAAAGCTGGGCCCGCTTAATCCAAGACAGCGGCTTCGTACCCCATTAAGATATACTCCAATTAGGCAAGCATCCCTACCACCTTTGCGGCGTGCGTTGAATCATCCTCGGTCATGAAAAAGTCAGCGGCAGCATTACGCACAAACGCGCAGCTCTTACGATCGATCGGCGAAACGCTTGATGGTGTCAAAACCGCTATGTGCGTCTTCGACGACCAAGATCGCACCGTTTTCTGGAACCGCACTTTTTTAACCGTGTTTCCAGAACACGTCGGCAAGGTCTACGAGGGTGAGCCCTATCGTGAAAACTTGCGCCGCTTTTATCAGTCTCGTTTAAGTGCCGATGACTTACCTGAGATTGAGCAATTCATTTCGATGGGTATCAACCGGCATCATGCACAGATGCGTCCCTACAGCTTTGATCACCGTGATCAACGTGTGCATGTGTCCTCACTGCCGCTAGCAAACGGTCAGCGCGTACGTATCTGGAATTCAGAGACACTCCCAAAGCACGAGTCGTTGTCCCACGCACCAGCACCAGCGCCGACACCAGGCGCAACCATTTCAGACGAAACAGCCAAGCTGCTGGATCGCCTACCCGATGGCGTCATGATCTGCGCTCAAGACGGTATGTTGAAATGGGTCAATCAAGCCTTCGTAGAGATGTATGACTGTCGAGATAAACAATCCTGCCTAAATCGCTCGTTTTACTATGTCTATGACCAAGCGTGGCAGCAAGAGCAGACGCCCGAAACTCTTTCAACAAAAAAGACTCTTGCTGATTTGACCGAACAGTTCAATTTTTCAGGGACGCCCTTTGACCTGACCTTGCCAAGCAAGCGCACGGTACGCGTCATTACTCAAAAAACCGTGCAGCAAGATACCGTCTATACGCACGTCGATATCTCTGAGCTTGAATTACAAAAATCCTTGTTGCTCCATGCACAAGCACAATTGCTCGACCTTGCCAATCAGAGGTCTGACTATCTCGAAGAGCAAATGTTGTCGACGCTGAACGCTATTGCACTGGCGCGTGACAACGAAACTGGGCAACACATCTTGCGTACCCAACACTACGTCAAAACGCTTGCACTTCGGCTTCGCGCAATGGGGCATTATCTTGACGAATTAAGCGACGCTAACATCGACACCATGTTTAAGGCAGCGCCGCTGCACGACATCGGCAAAGTCGGCATCCCTGATAGCATTTTGTTAAAGCCCGGACGCTTAACCGAAGATGAATGGGTCGTCATGAAAACCCATACAC
>CALCPT010000162.1 GCA_937897265.1 uncultured Alcaligenaceae bacterium | reverse complement strand
CCCTGCCCCGATGATGACAAGACGCTTGGGTTGATCCCCCAGTTGACGCTTTAATTTGACCCAAGCGTCTAAGTCATTGACTCTCCAGCACAGGTGCGCAGGTAGCGCCTCAGGTAACGCTGGTCGGGCACCTTGAGCCAAAATTAATGAGGTGTACTGCAAATGACCCCGCGTCGTGCGCAGTTGGTGTAAAGCTGGCGACAAACCCACAGCAAAGGTCTCGCTCATGAGGCGAACGCCAAGACGAGCGGCACTCTCAACCCCAGTTTCGCGTACCAGTGATTCGCGAGTTGACTGCCGACGCAGCGCAATCGAGAGCTCAGGCTTAAGATAACGATCACCTTCGCAGGCCGTGACCAGCGTAATCGGCACTAAGGCATCTTGGGCGCGCACCGCCTCGACAGCCGCCCAACCGGCCTGACCACCTCCGACAATCACGACGCCAACGCCACGCTCAAGTTTCAAGGGCGCGCTGCCAATCACAGGCGTGGTGCTCAATACCTCATACGGCTCAAAGTCGGCTTTCACCACCCCGCACAAAGGACACACCCAGTCGTCCGGAATCTCTGCAAACCGAGTGCCTGGCGCAATTCCACTATCGGGATCGCCAAGTTGCTCGTCGTAAATCAAACCACAGGCACGACAAATAAACTGTTTCCAGGCTTGGTCTTGCGTCATGCAGGTAGCACCTGCTTAGACAAACGCGCCATCTCCCAGCGTAAATGCTTAATCGCCGGTGTCACGATTGCCACAAAGTGAGACTCACGAATACGGCGTTGCGGCGCCGTGTTCATCATGTAGCCTCGCGCGCCCTGATGCAACAAACCCGACTGAGCTGCACGCAGTGAAAGCTCGGCGCTCTGCGCACGTGCATCGAGCACACTGATTACATAATCAACGCTACCATCATAAGGGGTCAAGGCAAGCGTCTGAATGCGTTGGCTTAAATCATCAAGTTCGGCCTGCAATTCGTCTGGCCGATTATCTAAAAATTTATTGACGTGACCTAACAGCGGCTCGACCTCAAGCATCGACTCAATACTACCTTGAGTCACACCAAGTGCCCAACCCGTTTGCAGCAACACGAACGCCGCGCGGACTCGAGCAATAAACGGTTTGGCGGGATCGGCGATCAACGCGTCTTCGCTAACAAAATAATCGTCTAAACGGATGCCCCAAGTGCTCGTGCCTTCCATTCCAGAAAATTCAGGACATTGTCTCAGTACCACGTCGTCAGTACATCTGAGCAAGAACATAATTTCGTGCGAAGTGCTGCCATCGTCTAAATACACACCTGCAATCGCACCACAGTATTGCCCGCGGCCGATGTGACTGACCCACGGCAAAGCGCCACTCACACGATAACCGCCCGGTACGCGCTTGGCGCGCAATAGCATTTTTTCGATGCCCGCAAAGGTTTTCATTGGATTAGAGAGTGCTGTGCCGCCTAACGTGTTGGCGCAGGCGTGTTCATCTAGGACAGAGCCCATCAAAGCAGGGTTACCCGATTGCTCCATATACAGACCGCAAACGTCATGGCACCAAGCTAAAAAACCGGTCGAACCACAGTTGCGTGCGATTTCGCGCATCGCATCGATTGCCAAGCCGAAGTTTTGCCCGCTGCGATCTAGGTGCGCCCCAAACGCACCAGCCTGACCTAAAGTCTGCATGAGGCTGGCGGGGTAAAACCCTTCGTGATCAATTTTAAAGGCGGCACCTGCCAACTCGCCACTCGCGATCTGTTTAACTCGACCAAGTAAATCGCCTGACGGCGTATTTAGGATTGCGGGGCTTGCATCTGTGGGATTCATGTTTCGAACTCAAAGTGACGTGTTGACTTTCGCTTGTACCCGGCCTGCCGACACGCCGAGTGCAAGCGAGATCATGCAATGAATTAGGCTAGCCCGATTTCAAAGCCAATTGGATTGCGCATCGAGTTCGCGACAGGCGAATACATGTTGGCGTGGCGCACGATTTCATCGAGTTGCTCGCGCGATGCATCACCCTCAACCACCACTTTGACGCGTATTGCCTGAAAGCCCATTTGAGGCGGTGCCATTTCTGCACCACCTGCGCCCCAGGCCGCGGGGTTACCAATATCGCCCTCTAAAAACAACTCGAGCTTTGACAGCTTGACTTGCTTCCAGGTGGCGACTGCTGTGATTCCAACAGCCAAACAGCCGCCAAGCGCTGACAAGACGACTTCGCCAGGTGCGGGAGCCGTATCTTGTCCAAATAAATGAGGCGGTTCATCGACCACAACCGGCTGATGATTGCCAACGTAGCTGAGGGTTCGATATTGACCTTCACACACAGTATGCACCTTATTAGTGCCTTTGCGCGTTGGGTCTGCACGACCTTTTTCAGCGAAGCCTAACAAACCCTCACGGTCGATTGGACGCAAATAGGCTTTGACGGTTGAAGGGGCATTGTCGTTGCTCATTGAAGGGCTCCAGGTAACTCAATAGAAGAAAAAAAGGCAAGCCAAATGATACGGCTAAGCGCACATCGATCACTGCATTTAGATATACGACTTAGCTATAAGCAAATGCCATGCCAAGTGTATGGACGGCGGAACACAGGCTCGACGCAGGTCGGTCAACAAAAGCGATTCGCCCCTGCCAAACAAATGTCTGGCAGGGGCGGATCGCTTAACCCTGCGGCCTCAAAACGAACAGTCAACCCCCGCCTCGCGCGTCACGCGCACGAGGTCAGTGATCGTTTCGCTGGCCAGCAACAAACCCTTTGCCCGGTTTTCAGCGTCCGCCTGCTTTTCAAGCTCGCCTGGGTAGTACACCTGCGAATGACCGGCCGCCAGCGGTACGTCTTTCAAAGATCGCACGTATTGATCGATCCTTTGGTGAAACTCAGTTAACGGTTGAAACGCCGACACATTAAGCGCCACCATCAAGTGCCCGGCGCCGCTTGGATTCACAGGATCGTAGGGGCCGTGTACGCGATCAAGAAACTGGCTGCCTGACAGAACTCCCGACAGAATATCAATCATGGTCCCCATCACATAACCCTTGTGCCCTGCCATCGGCAAGATAAACCCTTCAAGAGCGGCTTTCGGATCAGTGGTTGGACGCCCTGCCGAGTCAACCGCCCAATGCGATGGGATCTTTTCATTACGATTATTGGCCAGATAGATTTTGCCGCGAGCTACCCCTGAGTTCGCCATATCCATCACGATTGGGCCGTAATCACCACCTGGCACCGCAATCGACCAAGGGTTCGTGCCAATTTTCTTTTTCAGCCCACCCCAAGGTGCCATATTCGGCCCTGCGTTACTCATCAACAGCATCACGCAGCCTTGCTCGGCTGCGATCCGCGTGTAATACATGCAAGTACCAAAATGGTTTGAATTACGGATCGACACCACGCCAACGCCGTGCAACTTGGCACGTGAAACGGCTTGGTCGACAGCTTGGCGAGTAATCACTTGCCCAATGCCGTCATGACCGTCCATCACGCAGATTGCACCTGCGTCGACCGCTAACGAGGTTCGCGTCACAGCCTTCGTGGCACCAGACTTAAGCCTTGCATAGTACCAACCTAAACGCAATAACCCATGTGACTGATGCCCCCACAGATCTGCCTGCACCAGAGTGTCGGCGGCCAACTGTGCGTCTTGCGCTGGCACGCCAATACTTTGATACACCGCTGCAGCAATTTGCTGCAGGCGAGCTGGCTCAAGACGCGGCGGGGTGTCGTGCTGTGAAATGGCGTCCGACATACTATTTAACCAACGCTCCGTAAACCAGGTTTTTGTAAAGCATGCGTGTGTGAATACGATTCGAAGGACCTTGGGCCATAATCACTGCCACGAGTTTTTCTTTGGGGTCAATCCAAAAGCTTGTGCCCCAAGCGCCCGCCCACATCACATCGCCTTTCGACCCAGGCACCCATGCCATGCCCTCATCTAAACGCACGGCAAAGCCTAAACCAAAGCCGTACCCTGGCCCCGTACTGCCAAAGGTTGTGCCACCCATGCCCACCGTGTGCTGCGAAAACATGAACTCGACGCCCTTGCGCGAAAGATAGCGCTTGCCGTCCAGTTCACCGCCATTGACCATCATTTGTAAAAACTTTAAGTAATCATTGGCAGTCCCCACCAAGCCGGCTCCACCTTTAAAGTAGCTTTTACCTAGCGGGTTATAAGTTTGCCGATACGCTTTCAGCATCCCAGCTTTCAGTGGATCACTATCGAGCGTTTCTGCCATGCGCGAGAGTTGATCCGCCTGCACCCACCACGTTGTATCTTTCATCCCCAGAGGGGTCAACAACAATTCGTTCAAGATGGCATCTAAAGGTTTTTGAGCGACACGTTCAAGCAGCAGGCCCAGCACGTCAACCGAAATCGAATACTCCCAAAAGGTGCCGGGCTGATTCGCTAACGGAATTTGACCAAGATTTTTCAACATTTCATCGGCAGTGATATCTGTTTCTGCCGATTCGATATTGAGGTCTTCGTACATCTTCTTAATGCGCGGCGACTTCGCACTACCTGAATACACAAAACCAGAAGTATGACGCATCACATCCTGAACCCAGATCGGGCGATTCAGTGGCACATCGCCGCTGGCAGTTTCAACCTTCAAGTCCTTCAGCTCGGGCAGCCACTTTGTGATTGGATCATTCAAACCCATTTTGCCTTGCTCGACCATCATCATGGCGGCTACAGTGACTATGGGCTTGGTCATTGAGGCCAGACGAAACAGCGCATCTTTTGCCATCGGTTTGGATTTAGCCGCATCCAGAAAGCCATGCGCTTCGTTATGCACCACAACGCCGTTGCGCGCCACCATTGTCACAGCGCCCGGAAACATACCTAAGCGAATTTGTTCTTGCATTGAGGGGGCAATACGTGCCAAACGTTCGCTAGAAAACCCTTGAATCACAGTGTTCGCAGGTGCGGTCACTGCGGGCGGTGTCGCCGCCGTTTGTGCAAACGCACCGACGCTCGAGAACAACAACGTTGCCGTCAATGCCAAACCCACGCCGTGTTTACCCGTACGCAAAGATTGCTTTCTAAAATTTTTCATATTGTCTCTCAAGTTTTATTGAATGATCAGATACAACTTACACGCTAAATATTAAAGCTCTGCCGCCTGACTTCTAACTTCTGACTTCTTATTCTTTATTTCTGACTTCTGATTTTTTGAGTCCCCTCCTGCTCTTACTTTTCATTTGCCGTTTCTCATGGCTGATGTTTGGTACATGGTACCTAATTTCTGATTGCTAACACCATTCATTCAGCAACCAAAGCCCCGTATACTAAATTTTTAAAGAGCATGCGTGTATGGGTCTTGTGCGTTGGCCCTTGCGCCATGATCACAGCGGCGAGTTTTTCGGTTGGGTCGAGCCAAAAACTCGTGCCCCAGACACCGGCCCACATCGCATCATTCGTCGAACCAGGAACCCAGCACATGCCCTGGCCTTGTCTGATCGCGAAGCCCAAGCCAAAGCCATAGCCGGGGCCTGTATTTGCAATGGTTGTGCCCGCCATCCCCACGGTGTGTTGCGAGAGCATCAACTCAACCGACTTACGAGACAAATAACGCTTACCTTCAAACTCACCTTTGTTGATCATCATCTGTAGGTAACGCAGATAATCAGCAGTCGAGCCGATTAACCCAGCCCCACCTTTAAAATAACTTTTGCCTGCAGGGTTGTAATGCTGCCGATATGACTTGAGCATGCTGGCTTTTAATGGATCGTCATCAAGTGTTTGCGCCAGCTTTTTTTCTTGCTCAGGTGTGACCCACCAAGTCGTGTCTTTCATACCAAGCGGCTCAAGCAACGCTTGCGCCACAATAACGTCTAAGGGTTGCGCCAATACCCGCTCAAGCAAGAGCCCTAAGACATCCACCGAAATCGAATATTCCCAAAACGTGCCAGGTTGGTGTGCCAAGGGAATCTTCCCTAAATTACGCAACATCTCATCTGCGCTGATGTCGTCGACACGTGATTCGATATTGTGTTGCTCGTACAGGGCTTTAATGCGTGGCGACTGCGTCATCCCAGAGTACACAAAGCCCGAGGTGTGTCGCATCAAATCCTGCACCCAAATCGGGCGAACCAACGGCACATCACCTGCAGGTGTTTCAACTTTCAAGTCGTTAAGTTCAGGCAGCCATCGCGTGATTGGATCTTGCAGACTAAACACCCCCTGCTCGACCATCATCATGGCAACAGTCGTAACTAAGGGCTTGGTCATTGAAGCCAGACGAAATAGTGCATCCTTTGTCATTGGCAGGCTGCGGGCAGAATCCAAATACCCATGCGCCTCAAAATGCACCAACTGATTGCGATGCAAAATCGCCGTCACGGCGCCAGGAAACATCCCTGCCTCAACTTGCGACTGCATGACGTGAGTTAAATGGGCGAGTCGAGCACTTGAAAAGCCTTGCACCAGACGGTCGTTCGCTATCAAGGTTGGGGTTGGTATCTTTTTATTTGAAGAGGGCGACACTTTTTAGTCCTTAGCAAGGTCATGCATAATCACGGTTTAGCCGCGCCGCCAATCAAAATATGTGCGCAGCAGCCTTAAACTCACAAAGTACACTTTTTTTTTTCACTTTTCACAAGAGATTCATAAGATGTCAAAGCTTCGCCCAGAAATGACCGTCACTGAACTGAACAAGCGCAGTGGTGAAAACCTGCCGGGGTTGATGGGAGTCGAGGCTCTTGAAATCTCAGAAAACACGTTAAAAAGTCGTATGGTGTTGCGTAAGGTGCACTTCGCCCCGAATACCTATTTGCATGCAGCTAGCGTGATTGCCTTAGCTGACACCACCTGCGGTTATGCCACCATGGCGCACCTGCCAAAAGGTGCGCTTTCGTTCACGACTATTGAACTCAAGAGCAATCATTTAGGGACTGTACGGGGCGAAGGTGAAGTAGTTTTGTGCACCGCAACAGCGCAACATCTAGGTGGCAACACTCAAGTTTGGGATGCGGTTGTCAGCGACCAAGCGACGGGCAAAAAAATTGCCTTGTTTCGCTGCACGCAAATGATCTTGTGGCCTAAAGAGGGGGCGTGACTAAAACGGTGAACTGCGCTCACGGCGCAGCAGCACCAGAGCCACAACCCCCACTGCCGCCAGCGCCCATACAATCAGTGGCCCGGTGGGCAAGTCGAACAATGCCGACCCTAGCAAGCCCAGCGCGTAACCGGCCATCGCTACCAGATAGGTGGCCCACAGCCGCCGCCGCTTGCTTTGCAGTTTGATCGTCGCTAGCGCAGGGATAATTAGCGTCGCAAATACGAGATACACCCCAACGAGTTGAACTGAAACAGTAATCGCCACGGCAAATAAACTATAGAACCAAGCGCGTTTACCTTGGAATAAAAAGATTGCACCGAGTAAAACGAGTGTCACAAGCGCAGAATAAAAAATCTGCGCCCAACTGATCCACAGGATTTGACCTGCCAACAATTCAGACAAATGTTGTCCGCCATGCGGATCATTGGCGAGCAACAACACCACGGCCGTTGCAGCCAAGACAAAGACAATCCCAATCACCGGTTCTTGATAACGCGTTGTGACCCGCTCGGTCGCCACCAACAGCCAGGCGGCCACCAGGGCCATCCCCATCGCCCCCACCTGCACCCATAACACCGGAGCCTCACTCCCCAGCAACATCGTGACCAGATACGCACCAAGCCCCGCAACCTGAGCAATGGCTAAATCAATAAAAATGATGCCGCGCTGCAAAACCTGCATCCCTAAAGGAACATGCGTAACAATCACTAGCAGGCCCGCGCAAAAGGCTGGCAGCAGAATTGACCAAGACAGTTCATTCATCGAAATCAGTAAAGCGCCCATATCTTTTCCAAGTTTTTTACCAAGGACGGGAAGGTTTGGTTTGGCGCTTAGAACGACGAAATCCGATTCG
>CALCPT010000161.1 GCA_937897265.1 uncultured Alcaligenaceae bacterium | reverse complement strand
CTTGTTGGTACCAACCGTGCGGATTCCGACGGATGGATAAGGAGTCACCTTTGAGCCGGAGTTCAACTCGATCTTGGTTCGCTCAATTTCCTGACTGATGCGTTCAACAACAGGAATCAGACCATCAATTTCGCGTCGTCGGGTTTCAACATCGATCGATGATTCATTTGAGCTCCCCAATCCTTCAGCCCCCGACTGATGCGGGTGTCTGGTCACATGTTAAGCAGCGGAGCGGCGTCAATGCAACTAGAATTACCGTTTGCCTCCACTGGTAAGAACTGTTAGCCAGATGGGGAGGGCTGCAGCGACAAACGCGGTGGCACCGATGGCGCACGCTTAGCGCTCGCCCCACAAAAAGATTGGACGGTAAATCAACCGGCCGAGCTGGCAAAAGTGTTGGCAGTGTTAACGACTGTTCAAACGGCCTTTAACAGTTCGCAGGCCGACGGCAAACGTGTATCACTTGCCGATTTGATCGTGCTGGGTGGTTGCGCAGCCATCGAACAGGCTGCAAAAAAAGCAGGGCAAGCAGTGGTTGTGCCCTTCACTCCGGGCCGTATGGATGCCACACAAGATCAAACCGATATTGACTCGTTTGCGGTGCTTGAGCCAACGTCGGATGGTTTCAGAAACTATCTGCGCCCCGAGCACAGCGCGTTTGCCGCAGAGTTGTTAGTCGATCGCGCAAACCTGCTGACCCTGACTGCACCCGAAATGACAGTACTGATTGGCGGCTTACGCACCTTAGGCACTAATTTTGGCCAAACGACTTTGGGCGTATTGACTGACAAACCTGCAACGCTCAGCACAGATTTCTTTGTGAATCTTCTGGATATGCGTACCGTTTGGCAAAAGTCGGCGAACGAGGCGATGGTGCTAGAGGGGCGTGACAGAACCAGCGACAAGGTCAAATGGACTGCGACGGTGGTTGACCTGGTGTTTGGTTCAAATGCAGAACTCAGGGCAATTGCTGAGGTCTATGCAAGCGCAGATGCACACGCAAGCTTCGTGCGTGACTTTGTTGCAGCGTGGAATAAAGTGATGAACTTAGGGCGCTACGCCTTGAATTAATCATCTCGGTCAAGACGCGCTCGTGATGAGCGCCTCAAGACTGAGAAGGGTTCAGAGCGAATAGACCTAGCGCTTAAGATTTAAGAGCCAATACGTTGAGCGCAGAGGACTTCAGCGCTCAACCGCTTAGCCCTTCTGCGCTTTACGAGCGGCCTTTTTATCCATGAAGTCTTTAATAATGACCGCATGTTCAGGCGTTTTGTGCGCAATGGCCTGATACGCTGCTGAGAGCTCAAGCAGATTTGAGAGCGAAGACGTCTGACCTTCGCGCAACAGGCGCTTGGTCATACGCATCACCGATGGTGAGTTCACCGCCATCTTGCGCGCAAGCGCATGCGCGGTGCTCAGCAGATCTGCTGCGGGCACTACACGCGACACCAGCCCCCAGCTCAACGCCGTTTGGGCGTCAATGGGCTCGCCCGTAAACGACATTTCAGCAGCGCGTGCCATACCGATTACGCGTGGTAAAAACCAAGCGCCACCGTCACCTGCCACGATTCCGACTTTGACAAAACTTTCAGCAAAGGTCGCAGTATCGGTGGCGATACGCAGGTCGCACATGCAAGTTAAATCAAAACCCGCGCCAATGGCCGGGCCATTGACCGCAGCAATCGTTGGGACCTCAAGCTGATGAATCGCCAACGGCAAGCGTTGAATGCCGTGCCGATACTCTTGACGCAACACCTCGCTACCAAACTCTGGGCCGATCTGACGCTGCATCTCGTCGATTTTGCCACCCGACGAAAAAATGGGGCCCGTCGCCGTAATCACCACGGCGCGCACGGATGGGTCGCATTCAATACGATGACAGGCGTCAAGCATCGCCTCAACGATGCCCGTACCGGTTAACGCATTGCGCGTTTCAGGGTGATTGAGCGTGAGTGTCACCACGCCTAAGTCGTCTTGTTCGTACAGTAAAACTGAAGACATCGCGCTTATCTCCCGGCTGCTTTTGCGGTGCGCCCACCCGCCACACCGACGTCAGTCGTCGGCAGGTCAAACAAAATCGAGCGCACGTTTTGCGGCGTAACGCCGATCGACGCTTCAACAGCGTTAGCCATGGCAGCAATCAGCGCAGCCTTCAGTTCATCGGTACGACCATGAATCAAACCCACCGTGATCATGACCATTTCATGACCAATTTCGCCGGCCACAATCACGTGCTCTGGCGGGATCTCTTGCAGCACAACGCGTACCGACGACAAAGGGGCACTGACGCTATCGACCACCGACTGGGTAAGCTTTTTTAATAAGTCTGTTTTTTGTGCTGAGTTGTAACCCTGCATAATTTGTACATTGAGCATTGGCATGGTGTGCTATCTTCCTTTTAGCGTGTTGGGGATACTCCTGACCCATACGATAAACCAAGTTTGAGAACATGGCGCCACATCCCTCACCGTACAAGAGCAGCGGCGGCCTCAAACGCATCGCGAATGCCGTTCGCTATTCAATGCAGGGGCTGGTTGCTGCACTGCGCTATGAATCTGCCTTCAGGCAAGAACTCTTGCTCGCCGCGATCTTAACGCCCGCCGCTTTTTGGGTTGGGCAAAATGCGAGCCAAATCCTATTACTCATTGGCTCGCTCGTTTTGGTGCTAATCGTTGAGCTCTTAAACTCTGCCATCGAGGCCGTGGCCGACGCCGTATCGCTTGAAACCAACCAGCTGATTGGTCGCGCCAAAGATTTGGGCAGTGCAGCGGTGTTTTTAAGCCTTTTGCTCTGTGCAATAGTGTGGTTGGTGCTGTTTGCGAATCGTTGGCTTGCCGTAATCTGACACAATAGCGGTATCCGATCTTTCTAATTTTTTTACGCACATGTCTTTTATTCAAAAACTCAATGCCGCCTGGGCCTCGTCGCAATCGCTTTTAATGGTGGGACTTGACCCCGACCTGCCGCGTTTACCGGCAGAATTGCAGGGTAGACCAACAGCGATTTTTGAGTTTTGTCGACAAATCGTCGATGCGACTGCACCGTTTGTCTGTGGTTTTAAGCCTCAGATTGCCTATTTCGCAGCCGCACGCGCCGAGGGGCAACTCGAAGACCTGTGTGCGTATATTCGCGAAAAATATCCTCATTTGCCCTTGGTGCTTGACGCCAAACGCGGCGACATTGGCGCCACGGCCACCCAGTATGCGCAAGAAGTCTTCGGCCGTTATCAGGCCGATGCGGTCACCGTTAGCCCATACCTAGGCGGCGATTCGGTCGAGCCCTACCTTGAATGGGAGGATCGCGGCGTAATCGTGCTGTGCCGTACCTCAAACCCAGGCGGGTCTGACCTTCAGTTTTTAGAGACAGACGGCGTGCCACTATATTTACGTGTCGCTGATTTGGTCGCGAATAAATGGAACAAAACAGGCCAATGCGGCTTGGTCGTTGGGGCAACGTTTCCGAATGAATTGGCGGCGGTACGCAAAGCCGTAGGCGACAGCGTGCCGTTATTGGTGCCTGGCATTGGCGCGCAAGGCGGTGACGTTGCGGCAACCTGTGCCGCAGGCTGCAACGCACAAAAGACCGGGATGATGATTAATTCATCGCGTGCGATTTTGTACGCGAAGGGCGACGGTCACTGGACTGAAGCCGCAGCGACTGTGGCGCGGCAAACGCGTGATGACATCAACGCGCATCGCTAAAGCGCGACCACTCAGGTTTCTTTCAACAGCATCTGGCCAGTCGCCAACGAGAACGCCACCGAGGCTTCGCGGACGGCTTTGCGATCACCTTCAAATATTTTTGAAATCGCATGCACAATGACCCCTGACGGACGCCGTTGTGCAAAACCAAACCACACCAAACCCACCGGCTTGCCGGGCGAACCACCACCGGGGCCTGCAATGCCTGTTGTGGTCAGGGCAAGCGTCGCACGAGGGGCCATGTTTAACACCCCAACTGCCATTTGCCGCGCAACCTCTTCACTCACCGCACCAAACTGCAACAGCGCTTGTGGCGTGACGCCTAACTGCGCTTGCTTGGCGGCGTTGCTATAAGTCACCCAGCCTTGATCAAACCAGGCGCTAGAGCCTGCGATCGCGGTCGCGGCTCCAGACAGCAAACCACCAGTGCAGGACTCGGCTGTGGCAAGTAGGCCTTTATGCTTGATAAGGAGCGCACCGAGCTCGGTGGCTAGCTGATCGATCTGTGTTGACATATTCTTGCCTTTGAATGGGATCAGAATTAAAGGGTAATGCCAAGCCGAACCACAATTGCCGTCACTAAAAGCGTGTAACCCGCTGCCAGCAAGTCATCTAGCATCACACCAACACCACCTTTAAAGCGCGCATCGACTTGCCGTATCGGCGGTGGCTTGACGACATCGAAAAATCTAAACAACACGAAAGCGAGTGCTTGAGCGGACAGGCTTTGGGGCACGAGCCACAGTACCAACCAAAACGCCACGAACTCATCCCACACAAGGCCGACATGGTCGGGCACGCCAAGCTGCTTGGCCACGCGCTCGGCAGCCCAACAGCCGTAAATAAAACAGACCAGCAAGAAAAGA
The DNA here is from genome assembly GCA_937897265.1 of uncultured Alcaligenaceae bacterium. Classification (GTDB taxonomy): domain Bacteria; phylum Pseudomonadota; class Gammaproteobacteria; order Burkholderiales; family Burkholderiaceae_B; genus Zwartia. The sequence goes on along the minus strand of CALCPT010000161.1, from coordinate 3,323 downwards.
CCGATGTAGAGATCGCTGACACCAGGTGAGGCGACACTCCAGAGCAACCAAGCGAGTAAGGTAGCCCAGGTGCCAGAGCCTGGTCTTAACAAGCCAGACCCCATGCCAAACATCAACATTCGGCCCGGATCAGAAAACACCCACGCGGCCTTCGGCCAGCTCGTACGGTGTCTTTTTGAAACGTCTGTCATTGTGGTTTAAATCCTAAAGTGGTCGAAACCGCCGGGCAACTCGGTGATCGCATGACCTGCTCGATCATAAACGACTAAACCTGGCTCTTTGTGAACGGTGCCGATACGAGTCAGGGCAATACCGAGCGTTTGAGCGATTTTCTCAAGCATCGCACGCTGTGCAGGGGCCGCCGTTAAACAAAGCTCATAGACATCGCCGCCCGCTAGGACAGCACGTCGCAGCACCTCAGGCGGCAACGTTTGCTCGAGCGAATCAATTAAGGCAGGGTGCAAGGGCAGCGCCTGCTCGTGCAGTTCTGCACCCACACCACTGGCAGCTAGGATATGCCCCAGATCTTGAAGCAGGCCATCTGACACATCAATCGCCGCATGAGCATACGAGCGCAACTGTTGGCCCAACTCAACTCGGGGCGTTGGCCACTCGAGTGCCTGTCGCGTCGCCTGCAAGAGTGCAGCATCGAGCGGGATTTCACCGGCGAGCATACGACAGGCGATATCCGCCGCCCCCAAGACCCCAGACACCCAAATGTCGTCGCCCAGCTGCGCAGCGTTGCGTCGCAGCGCCAGAGTTGGTTCGACTTCGCCAAATACTGTCACGCTAAGAGTGATACCTTGCAAACTTCGGGTGGTGTCTCCGCCGATCAAAGCACAACCGTGTTGATCAGCCAGCGCGTAGAAGCCATCGGCAAACTGCTTCACCCATGCCTCCTCAATCGCGGGCAACCCTAAACCAAGTAAGCAACCAAGCGGCCGCGCACCCATCGCCGCTAAATCTGAAAGATTCACGGCAAGCGCTTTATGCCCCAACGAACGCGGATCAACGTCTGAGAAAAAATGACGCCCCTCAAGAAGAAGGTCGGTACTGGTGGCAACCTGCAAGCCGGGCGTGATCCCGAACAAAGCACAATCATCGCCGCCCCCTAGCAAACCCGCCGAAACAGGTCTGCTAAAGAAACGTTTGATCAACTCAAATTCGGTTGCCACACGCGTGCTCAGCGACGCACAGGTGTTCGCGCTTCGGCAGCGCGCGTCTCAGCGGCTAATTTGTCAAGCACGCCGTTGACGAACTTGAAACCATCGGTGCCACCAAATGATTTGGCAAGCTCAACCGCTTCGTTGATGGCGACGCGGTAAGGCACTTCGACATGGTGAATCAACTCGAAGCTGCCAATCAGCAAAATGCCGTGTTCAATGGGCGACAACTCAACCAACGGCCGATCAACAAAGGGGGCAAATTTTTCGCGCAGCGCGGGCGCTTCTTTCATTGAACCATGCAGCAAGGTCTTAAACCAAACGGCATCAGCCAGCTCAAACTCTTCTTCTTCGTGCAAATGGGCTTCGATCTCACCGGCGTCTTGCAAACTATCTGTACCGCTGACCAACCAGGCGTACAAACCTTGCAACGCTAGCTCGCGCGCACGCCTGCGCGCGCTGCGCACAGGCTGTACACCGGCCGAATTAGCGTCGTGTGTCGGCTTGTTCAAGATCTTCGCCCTCGTCTTCGTCTTCATCGGCTTCGGGCTCAAGCGCTGCTACCAGGTTGGCCATTTCAACCGCACACTGCGCGCAGTCACGGCCTTTATCAGCCGCGCGCGCCTCAGCCTGCTCATCAGTTTCGGTGGTGAGTACGCCGTTAGCAACAGGAATACCTGTTTCAAGAGCAATACGTGAGATCGCCGCAGCGCTTTCGTTACTGACGATTTCAAAATGATACGTTTCGCCACGAATCACTGCGCCTAGCGCAATCAACGCATCAAACTCAAAGGTTTCTGCCATACGCGCCAGCGTGACGCCGAGTTCGAGGGCACCAGGGACGGTAACGACCATGATGTCGCGCTCGTCAACACCGAGGGCCTCAAGTTCTTGCAAGCACGTATCGAGTTCGATCAAGCCAATGTCTTCGTTAAAGCGAGCACGCACAATACCAATGTGCAGGCCTTCTCCGTTCATGTCTGGCTCTAGGGTAAAAGGGCTCATGGTGTGCTTCCTATGTGTTACGAGTGGGGGGTTGATGGTCGTAGCCTGTGATATCCAGACCAAAACCAGGCATGATGCTTGGCATTTTGCGTGGGCGCGCCATCAGTCTCATTTGACCGACTTTTAAATCGCGCAAGATCTGAGCGCCCATGCCATACGTGCGCAAATCCATCCGACCTGATTCACGTTTAACGGGCGCTGCCTCTTGCCCGGGCCAGGCACTGATTTGACCAAACAAATGCTGGGCAGAGCCCTGACAGTTTAAAAACACCATGACGCCTGCAGGCGCAGCTTTGATGGCCTCGAGCGCCTCGGCCACACCCCAAGTGTGACCAGCACTATGCACATCAAGCACATCCAGCATTGAGGTAGGCTCGTGCACGCGCACCAAGGTTTCGCGTAGCGGATCAACTTGACCCGAAATCAAGGCGATATGGGGATTGCCGGCAACGGTGTCGCGGTAAGCCACCATCTGAAACGTACCCCAAGCGGTTTGGATCTCGCGCGTACCAACTCGCTCAACGACCGACTCGTGCTCGCTGCGATATTGAATCAGATCGGCAATGGTGCCAATTTTTAACTTGTGCGTGTGGCCGTATTCGATCAAGTCGGGCAGGCGCGCCATCGTGCCATCTGCCTTGAGGATTTCGCAGATGACGGCCGCTGGCGTTAAACCCGCCATACGCGTCAAATCACAGCCCGCTTCAGTGTGTCCGGCACGCACCAAGACGCCACCGGCCACAGCTTTTAAGGGAAAAATGTGCCCAGGCTGCACCAAATCGGCAGCTTTGGCATCTCGCGCCACGGCCACTTGCACAGTGCGTGCGCGATCTGCCACTGAAATCCCCGTTTCTACGCCTTCTGCCGCCTCAATCGAGACAGTGAAATTGGTTCCCATCGAGGTGCCGTTATCTCTGACCATCAAAGGCAGATTGAGCTGTTGGCAACGCTCACGAGTGAGAGTAAGACAAATCAGGCCTCGACCATGCTTAGCCATGAAATTAACGGCTTCTGCAGTCACATGATCTGCGGCCAGTACTAAATCCCCCTCGTTCTCACGATCTTCTTCGTCGACAAGGATCACCATTTTGCCGGCGCGCAGGTCGGCAATGATTTCTTCGGTGGAGGCTAGGGTATTTGGCATAGCCCTCTATT
>CALCPT010000160.1 GCA_937897265.1 uncultured Alcaligenaceae bacterium | reverse complement strand
TACGAGATACATTGGCGTGACTGGAGTTCAGACGTGTGCTCTTCCGATCTATCAGCGTCGGTGAGCTACGCGACTTCTGTATACACAAAGCGCAAAACACATTGCGTAAGTGCCAACACTGAGCCATCTGTATCAAAGCAGGCAAATATTAAAGATTCCTCTGCTAGCCTGATCGGGAAAACCCTATGGGTTTGCTCTCACGTCTATCAGGGGATAGTTTTTGATACAAGAACTTGCGCAAGAGATTCTAAAAGCGACCGGGGTCGGCACGGTTGAAGATAGTGTCACCGTTCACAGTGCCCAGCCAATTTTGCAAACGCGTTTGCGCGCCGCTGAAGTTTGCGCCTCAGTGTTGAGTGCTCAGGCAATGCTGATCAACCATATCTGGAAGATGCGCACGGGCCGCTCGCAGACCGCTTCGTTTGATTTGCAGGGTGCCTCACTGGCCATGCAAAGCGTGTTTCATCAACGCATTTGGGATTACCCGATCGCACTGCCAGAGCCAGACTATCCAACAGTTGGCATGTATCCAACTAAAGATGGTAGACATGTCATGATTGATGGCGGCTATCCTTTACTGCGTAATGGCTTTCTTGAGTTACTCGAGTGCAGTCATAGCGCTCACGCAATCGGGCAGGCGATTCTAAAATGGAATGCCGCTGCTCTCGAGCAAGCCATCGCTGAGAAGAAGCTTCCTGGCGTGATGGTACGCAGTCAAGCTGAATGGCTTGCCCATCCACAAGGCCAGCATCTTGCCGATACGCCGGTGATCGAGCTGATCAAAATTGCAGACTCACCGGTTGAACCGTTTCCAACACAACCCAATATTTATCCTGCTGCAGGTCTGCGCCCCCTGACTGGAATCAAAATACTCGACCTGACGCATGTGATTGCTGGCCCCACCAGCGCCAAGGCGCTTGCCTCAGAGGGCGCCACGCCGCTTCACATTTATTCACCTTACCGCGCAACCATGCCACCATTCGATATCGATACGGGCCACGGTAAGCTTTCAGCCTTCTTAGATATCAAGCAGCCTCAGGGACAACAAAAACTCATGGCGTTGGCCGGTGAGTCGGATGTCTTTGCGCAAAGCTACCGCCCAGGCAGTGTGAGCGCCCTGTTTCCGCCAGAGAAACTCGCGGAAATTCGGCCAGGCATCATTTATGTCTCGATCTCTTGTTTTGGTTTTGACGGCCCTTGGAAACTTCAACCGGGCTGGGAGCAATTGGCGCAATCGGTGTCTGGCATCGCCGTCACAGAGGGCAGCGAAGAAGCACCCTCTTTAACAAAATTTTTCTTTCCTAACGATTACATCACAGGCCACTTAGCCGCCACCGGAGTGCTAGCCGCCTTGATTCGTCGCGCCACCGAAGGCGGCAGTTGGCATGTGCGTGTTTCTCTGACTCGCACCGCAATGATGTTGATGCAACAAGGACTCACTGAATCAAGCGCCACAACGCCGGTGATACCCGTTGATGTATTGCAGCGTTTCATGCTCGAGCGTGATACTGGCTTTGGGCGTCTGCACTCTTTGGGACCAGTCATTCGCTACTCGGACACGGTCTCAAATTGGGATTTACCCCCAGTCCCTTTGGGTACGCATCAGCCAGTATGGCCCGAGTGGCTCTCAAGTTTTTCTAAAAAAGGCGTATGAAATGACTCAGAAGACTGTTGAAATTGGACTCGTATTACAAGGCGGAGGCGCCTTAGGCTCGTACGAGTGGGGTGCGATGCAATGTCTGATCGAACATGGCTTCACGCCCAAAGTGATTGCTGGTGTCTCAATCGGTGCCTACACCGCAGCGGTCATCGCGGGAGCGCCGAATGGCGACATTCGTGAAAATCTCAATAAATTTTGGCACTCTGTCACGATCGATCATCACCCCTTTCTTCAACCAGATAATCAATCTTGGCTGTCGATGTTTGGTAACCCCAACTACTGGAAACCGCGCACCGATTTTTTTAGTAGTTCAAGCTGGAATAGTCTGAACGACGTCGCGCCGATGCGCAAAACTTTAACCGAATTGATTGACTTCGAACGCCTCAATAATGCTGAACTGATTCGCATCGGAATTGTTGCGACCAATGTTCGCACGGGTGAAGGCGAGTCGTTTATGAATGGCCAAAAGAAACCACTCAAAATTGACCACATTTTGGCAAGTGGCGCCTTGCCACCAAGCTTTGCACCGGTAGAAATTGATCACCATCATTATTGGGATGGCGGTCTCGTAGACAATACACCCGCTTTAACCTTATGCAGAATGTTGACCGAAAAAGAGCGTAAGACCTTGCCGATTTTTTGTATTGACTTGTTTCCGGAGCATGGTCCAATCCCCAAGACTTTGCACGAGGTTCAGCATCGCATGCTAGAAATTCAATATGAAAATCGCTTAAACGGCCCTGACAATGTTGTAAAACACGCGCATGACTTGATTCGCCTGCTGTCTGACAAGTTGCCAGTCAACTCAGAGATCAGAAAATCAGAGCCGTTTAAAACCCTGCAACCGTTACTTGCACTCGAAAATCTCCATTCGGTTGGCGCGCCGCACATGCCGATGACGGGTGGCATGGATTTTTCGGCACATGGCATTAAACGTCGTCATGATATTGGCTATCGCGTGATGGAAGAGTATTTAGAAGAGAACAAGGCTGACATCTTGAAGAAGGCCGCCTAGATTAATCAATCAAAGCTCAGGAAACGGCAGAAGGCGGCCCGAGCAACGAACGACATCAAAGTCGCGATCAACGAACCCACTCAATCGATCGCCTCTAGTGTTTGAAGCGCCTGATCAAAATCAAAATTCTTTAAATCTGTCTCGAGACTTTTGAATTGCTCAGGCCACGCCGCCTGAAATAAGCTCACATGCTCTTCAAACAGGTCGGCGGCTTGTGAGTCGTCGTCCTTCAAAAGTGCAGTCAATTGCTCGCGTAACCCGGTGAGTTTATCGACATCAATCATCACCGCAGTCGATTTAGCCTCTGGTGGCAGACAGGCGGCAAGGCTTTTAAGCAACGGAGCCATTGCCGAGTGCAACACCGTTAACTTATCCGAGATCACGACAGAGTCGACATTTTCGTCTAAGTCCGCTTCGATTTCAGCAGCAATCCCCTGAACCTCGGTCGCGCCAATGTTACCG
>CALCPT010000159.1 GCA_937897265.1 uncultured Alcaligenaceae bacterium | reverse complement strand
GACTGAGACTGCCATGGCAAAAACGATGCGAACGAGTCGCGCCTCACTTAATCGTTTGCTTGATGAGAACGATACCAGCCTGACTCTGACTACGTTGGCAGGGGCCGCCGCTGCTCTCGGTCGACGGATCAAACTTGAGTTAACGCCGGTCTGAATACGCGGTCAATCGAGTCATATTGATCCGTTCCGTTCCACAAAAAAGGGCGGACGATGCTACCGGTATTACATCCCGCAGCGAGATGTCAAAGAGTATGCGGGCGCATCGGGCCTGCCACGCATGCCTGCAGCAGAGCTTGAGTCTGCAGTGCTTGAACAATTACGAGGCCTTTTACGCTCACCAGAATTGCTGGCCGAGGTTCTGCCGCATGCGATCAGCTTAGATCCTAGTCTGGACGAGGCTAAAGCCACGGTTGCGATGACCCGCCTTGACGAGATTTGGGATCAGCTATTTCCTGCCGAGCAAGCGCGCATTGTGCGCCTCTTGGTTGAACGAGTGATTGTGTCACCAACTGAGCTGGAGGTACGACTGCGCGCGAACGGGCTTGAGAAAATAGTTCTGGAATTGCAAGCTGATCGCCAGCAGGTCAACAACGAGGAGGTTGCAGCATGAGCGGCCTACACATCCATAAAAATGGCACACCGGAAGTCATCGAGTCTAGCGATGGCCGTCTCACGCTCTCGGTGCCAATTCAGTTCAAGCGACGCGCAGGTCGTAAACAGATTACGCTGCCAAACGGTGAGCTGGGTGAGCCGAGGCCGTGGGGTATCGCCCCCACGGCGTTGCAACTGGCTTTGGCTAGAGGGCATCGCTGGCTTGCCATGCTGGAATCAGGGCAGGTGAGTTCTTTGCGAGAGATTGCTGCCCAAGAGGGCGTCGATAATAGTTACGTCAGTCGCATGATGAATTTAACTGTGCTTTCGCCTGATATTGTCGAGGCGATTCTGGACGATAAGCTACCCGATCATTTGACGCTCTTTGATATCGCGGTGGATCCGCCTGCGCTATGGGAGGGGCAGATGTTACGCTCTCGGGATGTCCTAATCCAAAAAGCGTAACTTATTCAGATGATCAGAATTTACTCAATCCTATTTAGGGAGTACGTTTATTTTACCTTTCATTCCCGCCTCATAATGACCGTCTTCTAGACAGCCCATCTGCCACTCCCCTGCATCTTTGAATGTCCAAATGAGTTCGCCTTTTTGCCCAGGCTTCACTGATACTTCATTGTCGTGTTTATGATCTTGAAAGCCAGGTTTTTTCATGTCAATTAAATGCTGCTTGAGTTCTGCTTCGCGACCAAGTACCAATTCGTGAACTAACTTGCCAGTATTCGATACGACAAACTGAATGGTTTCCCCTTGTTTCACTTCAAGATTTTCGGGGATAAATTTCATCGAATCATCCATTGAAATATTGATCTCCCGAACTTGCTGTGAATGATTTGCGGTTGGTACGCCGTGGTTGTGATCATGATCCGATTCATGGTCGTTGAAGTAGGACAATGCAAATACTGAAGCGCCAAGGACGATGACACCGCCTATCACTCCATAAACAATAACGGTTTTGACTTGTGTTTTTCCTTTCGCTTCCATCAAATACATTGCGACTAAGCTCATCACAAATCCGACGGGTACAACCCATGCGCTTCTGCCCGGAGAGTCTGGAAAATGCTGTAACCCACCCGTGAAAAAGCCTAAACCGATCGCAGCAAAGATGCCGACTACCAGAATGTTAGTCCAGCTATGGTCTTTATCTGGATTAGCAATTTTTTCAAGGATGCCGCCAAGCATGAATATAAAAATACCGAAGGCTGCTGTCCAGAAAGAGCGTTCCCCACTAAAAAATCCATGAGTAATTGCTCCGGCAGTAAAGCTGATGCCCGTATATTTGCATAGTGATGAAATGTGACTAAGTGGGAAGTTCATTTTTTTTCCAATAAATTTAATGGGTATGCAGATGATGTACATCTGGCACATGCGGATGTGAATGTTTTAAATAGGTGTGTTTGTGGTGGTGGCTATGTGAACCAATT
>CALCPT010000158.1 GCA_937897265.1 uncultured Alcaligenaceae bacterium | reverse complement strand
GAGTACGTACGCGGAGGTAAAGGCGGTGCGCGCCATGCGGTGAGCGCGCGGCGTGAAGTCTTGCTTTGTGCTGGGGCATTAAATACACCGAAGCTCTTGCAGTTGTCGGGCGTTGGCCCTGCTAGCGTGTTAGCAAGTTTAGGCGTATCTGTGCTGCATGATCTGTCTGGAGTAGGCGATCATTTAAAAGATCATTTTTCGATTCGTGTGGTCGCGAAAGTACAAGGGATTGCCACCATCAATGAGCTCGCACGGGCACCGCGCCTTTGGGGGCAAGTCGCAAGATGGCTGTTTAAACAACCAAGCATCTTGGCGCTTAGCCCCTCGTTGGTTCACTTTTTTTGGCAGTCTCGCCAAGGACTAGCTCGCCCAGACTTGCAAGGAGTGTTCTCTCCGGCAAGCTACCGCGAGGGTTACGTTGGTTTGTTAGACAAATATCCGGGCATGACTTGCGGGGTCTGGCAACATCGCCCCGAAAGTATGGGCTATGTGCACGCTCGGTCGACCGACCCGTTTGAAGCGCCAGTCATACAGCCTAACTACCTCAAGCACGAAAATGACCGCCGCGTTTTGCTTGATGGCATGCGGCTTGCCCGTCAACTATTAAAGACGCAAGCGTTAGCACAATACTCGGTCGGTGAATCAATGCCTGGTGTACAGGTTGAGCGCGACGATGAAATGCTCGATTACATTCGACGCTATGGAGTGTCGTCTTATCATTTGAACGGTACGGCGCGCATGGGGCCGAGTGCAGAACAAGGCGATGTGGTCGATGCACAATTGCGCGTTCACGGCCTGCAGGGCTTACGTGTCGTGGATGCTTCAATCATGCCAAATATTGTGTCGGCGAATACGTGCGCCTCGACCATGATGATTGCCGAGAAAGCGGCAGAGATGATTCTAAAAAATCAATAAGTACCTTTGGCTTGAGGATCACTCCAAATAGACTGAGACGCCGAGTTCACCGTTTTAATTTCATGAAAATTGTTGTTGGAGCTAAATATGAGTGCGGATCTACCTGAATTTAAAGTACTTGCGACCGACATGGGCTTTCCTGAAGGGCCGTTGGCTCTGCCAGATGGCTCAGTCTTGGTCACTGAAATCCGTAATCAACGTATACAACGCATTTACCCTGATGGGCGCGTTGACATGATCGCTTGCCCGGGCGGCCCAAATGGTTTAGCGCGCGGGCCTGATGGGGCTATCTATATTTGTAACAATGGCGGCAATTCGTACCCACCTAATCATTTTGCTTCAAGCGGGCCCTCGGCTGACTATCAAGGTGGTTCGATTGATCGGCTCGATCTCGCCACGGGCGTGGTAACAAAGTTATATACCCATTGCGGTGAGCACAAACTTTCTGCGCCGAACGACCTCGTGTTTGACACCCTAGGTGGTATGTACTTCACCGATTTTGGAAAAAAATACGATCGTACGCGTGCCCACGGTGGTATTTACTATGCATCCATTGATGGCAAATCGATTACCGAGGTGGTGTATCCAATTAGCGCGCCTAATGGTATTGGGATGTCACCCGACGGCAAGGTGATTTATATCGCCGAAACCGAAACCGCGCGAATTTGGGCCTTTGATATTGTTGCTCCGGGTAAGGTTGCTAAACAGCCCACCCCGTCTCCTCACGGTGGGCGCTTAGTGTACGAGTTTACGCACTACGATCGTCTGGATAGTATGGGAATTGATGGTGAAGGCAATATCTGCGTGGGCACTTTAGTTACCGGCACGATTACGGTGGTGACGCCTGCGGGTAAGTTTGTGCGGGCGGTACCGATACCCGATGGCTATGTGACCAATATCTGTTTTGGTGGGGCAGATTTGATGACGGCCTACATTACAGTGTCGTCAACCGGAAAGCTTGTTTCAATGAAGTGGGATCGACCTGGTTTGAAATTGAATTTTTCTGCTTAGTGAGTCGAGTTATAGGCCTTGGCGTGCCAAGGCCTGGCTAGAAAATATTCACAAGCTTGGCAAAGATGCCAATGATGGCAATAAATGTGGTGAATTGCATGCCTATTAGCCACGTAAATTTGCGATCAACGTCAGTGAATTTTCGATCGACTTCAGTGAACCTGCAATTCATGTCAGAGCGTAGATCGACAATCGAGCGATCAAGGCGATCGATTGATTTTTGATTTTGCTCGGCTAAGACTTCTAAGATTGTGACGCGTTTTTCCATTCACAAATCATAGGGTGTCTGGGTGTGCAGGGCAAGACGCAAAACTACGTGTTGAGGCCCTTCCACTCAACTTTTTTGTAACTAAAGTGGTTACAAGTTTCAGCCTACATTGCGGCATACGTGTTGGGTTCGCAAAAAAGTACTGCCGGAAGGGCAATTTATCGATTATAAATACCTTACCAATAATCATAATATTTCTCGGAGATCGTCATGACTCGTTTTTTTCAATTTTTGACTTGTTTGGTATTGACCTGTTCGAGCGCTTTTGCTCAGCAGGCCACAGAGGCGGACGTCGCGAAGGCAGTGGATGCTTTGAATGCCGCGATTCTTTCTGCTGATGCGCAAAAGCTCAATGCGATCACTGGCGCGCAGTTGAGCTATGGCCACTCGAACGGGCGCCTTGAAAATAAGGCTGAGTTTGTTTCGGCTTTAGTCGAGCGCCGCTCTGTGTTCACCAAAATCGAGATTAGCAAACAGAACATCGTGATGATGGGCAACACGGCAATCGTGCGCAATCATTTGTCAGGCGATACGAACTCGGGCGGTAAGCCAGCGCACGTTGAACTGGACATCATGTACGTGTTTCGCTTAGAGGGCGGTGATTGGAAGCTTATCGCACGTCAGGCGTACAAGTTGTAATAGTGGCAACCTACAAATAAGTGCTATTTTTTGATCATTTTTTGTACAAGGTTGGTGCGTGGTGAAGCTCCAGATGAAAGCGTTCTTTGCCACGCTTTGTTTCATTCTTTCGTGTGCCTGTGCCCGTGCGGATTTTCCGTCGGGCCCAGTCACCATCGTGGTCCCTTATAGCGCGAGCGGCGCGACAGATGTGTTGGCGCGCAATCTGGCAAAGGTCTGGGCCGAGCACTGGAAAAAGCCCGTTGTAGTTGTGAATCGCACTGGTGCTGATGGCATGATTGGCAGTCAATATGTTAAAGGCCTGCCTGCCGACGGACACACGATTTTGCTGCAAGTGAATCAGGCTTTGTTTTGGCCTGTCACGATCCCTTCAGCGGATATTGATTTACTGCGTGATTTTTATCTCGTGTCGAAGTTACAGCAAAATCCCATGGTCTTTGGGGTGTTTACAAACTCGCCTGATCAAACATTTTCTGGCTTTATCGAGCGTTGCAAACAAGCGCAAACACCCTGTTCTTTTGGTGCAGCCACGCGTCATGGTGAAATCATGGCGCGACAGATCATCGAAAAGGCGCAGCTTCGCCAAGCCGTTGTGATCCCTTACAAGGGTACGGCACCAATGATGATCGATGCGTTGGGTGGGCATGTCTCAATGGGGATGCCTTCGTTATCGGTTGCGATGCCGCATATGCGAAGCCAAACGTTTCGAGCGCTCGCCGTTGGGTCAACTGAACGCTTGAGTGCCATCGCGCAGGTGCCCACTCTACTTGAGCAGGGCCTCGATATGACTGTGATGACTTGGTACGGCTTGATGGTGCGCGTTGGCACTCCAAAGGCTTCTATCGATGCAATTGTTCAGGCGATTGCAATCGCGTCTAAAGACCCCCAAGTCTTGAAGACAATGCATCATGAGGGCGCAACCCCGCTGTTTAGCTCACCCGAGTCGTTTGCACGCGAGGCAAAAGAAGAATTTGCCCTAGTGAAGCCGTTATTAGATAAGTATTTGCTGGGCAACGAGCAGCCTGTAGCGGCTGCAAAATAATCTTTGTCAGGCAGTCAACCCTCAACCCCCAGAGCCCTTCAATGACAATTCAATTACACACCTTTGATACCCCTAACGGACGCAAGATCTCGGTTGCCCTCGAAGAGATGGGTTTGCCCTACACCGTGCACACAGTCAATATTACGAAAGACGAACAATTCAATCCTGATTTTTTAAAGTTGAGTCCTAACAACAAAATCCCTGCGATTTTGGATACTGAGGGCCCTGGCGGCGAACCGGTCAGTGTGTTTGAATCAGGTGCAATCCTGATCTATTTGGCTGAAAAAACCGGCAAGTTTTTACCGACCGAACCCCGTGCCCGTATTGCAGTGTTTGAGTGGTTAATGTTTCAGATGGCAGGGTTTGGGCCAATGCCAGGTCAAGTTCATCACTTTCTGGGCTTGTCGAATGAAGACGATAAGCGTTATGGCTTAGCGCGCTACATGAAAGAAACCCGACGTCTCTATGGCGTGATGGATCAGCGCTTGGCGAACCACACATTTTTTGCTGGTGAAATTTCGATCGCCGACTTTGCAATCTTGGGCTGGGCCTGGCGCCATCAACGCCATCAAGTCGATCTAAACGACTTCCCGAACGTGAAGCGTTGGTATGACACGATGATGGCACGCCCGGCCGTCCAACGCGGTTTTGCAGTGGCGCTTAAGTGATTGCTTGCTCAAGCGCTGGTCGCGTCTCGCGCTTGAGCCACTGTACAAATTTCTCTACGCGAGGCCATTGCGCGTGAGATTTTGGATACACCAAATGATGCGCATGCACTGCGATGCCTTTTTGATCGCTGAAAACCGGTACAAGACGACCGCTTGTTAGGTCTCCCTCAGCCATTTTGTTGCTATCCAAGGCGATACCAAGTCCTTGTACTGCTGCATTGATTGCCATGTGCGCGCGATCAAAACTCAGTGCGTAGGCTGAGGGTGTCTGCTCGACGCCGTGCGCGGCAAACCATGCTGGCCATTTGACTAAATTTACCGCTGAAAAGATCAGATCTTGTTGTGCCAGGTCATCAGGGGACTGTATGTGCAGAGTCTCTTTTAAAGCAGGGCTAATCATCGGCATTACAACTTCGGTAAAGAGTGTCTCGACATGCAGGCCCTCCCAGTTTGCTGCGCCATATCGAATATCAAGATCCACTTCTTCACGCGAAAAATCCGAGGCGTGATGTGAGGCAGAGAGTTGGACTCTCATATCGGGATGCAAGGCTCTAAACGCGAGCAATCGTGGCATCAGCCATAGCGAGGCAAACGACGGACTAGCATGAATCCGCAGCACCTCAATCTCTGGTGCCAAGCGCGCTTGCTGCGAGGCGTGAGTCAATAGGCCTAGAGCGCCCTCGATATCGTGGGCGAACCGTTGTCCAACAAGAGTTAGCCTTAAGCCTCGCGGCGAACGATCAAACAGCCGAGCACCAACGAACTCTTCGAGATTGGCGATCTGATGGCTCACGGCCGATACCGTCAGATTCAATTCTTCGGCTGCTTGACTGATGCTGCCGAGGCGACTGACGACTTCAAAGGCGAGTACGCCTTTAAATGGAGGAAGAGGCATGGGTAATCCCGAATTTGATTTTTTTTCAACGGGACTTGAATGATAACGGCTTGTTCAAAAATATGTATCAGCCAATACTAGTTCACGTGTTTTAAATGGCATGTTTAAAGATTTTGACTGGTGTGGAGAACTCTGTGTTGCTTAAAAGTAAAGTTGCAGTGATTACGGGTGCCGCCTCGCTTAGAGGAATCGGTAAAGCCACGGCGCGCGCGTTTGCCGCGCAAGGTGCTTCGATTGTGATTTTGGATCTCGATTTGGCGGCAGCGCAGGCGGCCGCAGCCGACATTGGCGCTCAACATCTTGGGTTGAAATGCGACGTGACCAAGAAGCCTGAGTGTGATGCTGCGGTGCAGCAGGTGCTTGAAAAGTTCGGACAGATCGATATCTTAGTGAATAACGCCGGCATCACTCAGCCTTTAAAAATTATGGATATTCGGCCAGAGAATTATGAGGCCGTGACTGATGTCTCGTTGCGAGGCACTCTTTATATGAGTCAAGCGGTGATTCCTCACATGCGTCAGCGTCGCTCTGGCTCGATCGTATGCCTGTCATCCGTGTCAGCACAGCGCGGAGGAGGCATTTTTGGCGGCCCTCATTATTCAGCTGCGAAGGGTGGGGTGCTTGGTCTTGCAAAGGCGATGGCACGTGAGCTCGGCCCAGATAATGTTCGCGTTAATTGCATCACACCTGGCTTGATCGAAACAGATATTACGGGCGGCATGATGACCGATGCGCTGCGCACAGAAATATTGAAGGGTATTCCACTGAATCGGCTCGGTCAGGCCACCGACGTCGCAAACGCCGCGTTGTATTTAGCGTCTGATTTATCGAGCTACTTGACTGGAATCGCGTTAGACGTCAACGGCGGCATGTTGATTCACGGTTAATAGGCGCACTATGCAATCATCGAACGCGTCACTCTCCGCTCACGCCTATCGTATCCGGCGTTTTGCCCTGCGTATGGGCGAGGTGCAGGGCCAGGGCTACATCGGCCAGGCGCTGGGCTGGGCCGACGTGCTGGCCGTGGCCTACTGCCACGCGATGGCGCTGCGCCCCGCGGAACCCGAATGGGAAGGCCGCGACCGCTTCCTGCTGTCGCATGGCGGCGCTGTCGGCGGCGGTGCGCGTGCCATAGCCTTCGTCATCGAGCACGCCGGAAATCAGCGCGCGAATGTCTTCTTCATCGTCGACGATCAGAATATCGAGTGCCATAT
>CALCPT010000157.1 GCA_937897265.1 uncultured Alcaligenaceae bacterium | reverse complement strand
GCCCTGAGCCCGAATCCTTTAAAAACCAGTTTTAACTAAAGAGCACTGCTATGGGTTCATTTTTAAAAGAATTGTGGGCATTTTTGCGGGTACGTAAAAAGCTGTGGTTAGCCCCAATCATTATTGTGATGGTGCTGTTGGGTGGTTTGCTGATCTTGGCGCAAGGCTCAGTGATTGCACCGTTTATCTATACGTTGTTCTAAACCATGAAGATTCTAGGTCTCTCAGCGTTTTATCACGACTCAGCTGCCTGCCTGGTGATTGATGGCAACATCGTTGCCGCCGCGCAAGAAGAGCGCTTTACGCGAAAAAAACACGATGCTGGGTTTCCGACCCACGCGGTGGCGTATTGCTTGGCCGAGGCGGGGATCCGTGCGACTGATCTAGATTATGTGGTGTTTTACGACAAGCCCTTTTTAAAGTTTGAGCGCTTGCTAGAAACCTACTTGGCCTTCGCGCCAAGGGGTTTTAAAAGTTTTGTGACGTCTTTGCCTATTTGGTTAAAAGACAAGCTGTTTCAAAAATCGCAGATCGCCAAGGTCTTAAACGAGCAGTTTGGCGGCGGTATTGATTGGACAACACGCCTGCTGTTTTCTGAACATCATTTAAGCCATGCTGCGTCGGCGTTCTTCCCTTCGCCGTTTGAAGAAGCTGCGGTGTTAACCATGGACGGGGTGGGCGAGTGGACGACCACTTCGCTTGCGATTGGTCGTGGCAATCAGCTGGCGGTTCATAAAGAGATTCAGTTTCCGCACTCGTTGGGGTTGTTGTATTCGGCCATCACGTATTACACCGGCTTTAAGGTGAACTCAGGCGAATACAAGGTAATGGGTTTGGCGCCGTATGGCGAACCCAAATACGCCGATCTGATTAAAGATCACCTGATCGATATTAAAGAAGACGGCTCATTCCATTTAGACATGAGCTACTTTAACTATTGCACTGGCTTAACGATGACCAATGAGCGTTTTGATAAGCTCTTTGGCGGGCCGCGCCGTGCGGCAGAAAGTCAGTTGACCCAACGCGAGATGGATTTAGCGGCCTCGGTGCAAGCGGTGACCGAAGAGGTGGTGATTAAGTTGGCCACCGGCATTCGTAAATCGACCGGCCTGCGTAACCTGTGCTTGGCCGGTGGTGTGGCCTTGAATTGTGTGGCCAACGGTAAGTTGTTGCGTAAAAATATTTTTGACAATATTTGGATTCAACCAGCAGCAGGCGATGCGGGTGGTGCAGTGGGTGCGGCTTTGGCGGCATACCACATGATGTTGAACCAGCCTCGTACCGTGAACCCAGCCGACAGCATGAAGGGCGGGTACCTTGGCCCCGAATATAGTCAGGCAGATATTGAACAACGCTTGACCAAAGCCGGCGCGGTATTCAATACGGTGTCTGACAGCGACATGATTACCTTGACCGCGCAAGCCCTAGCGGAAGGTAAGGCCGTGGGCTGGCATCAGGGCCGCATGGAGTTTGGCCCGCGTGCTTTGGGTGGGCGTTCAATCATTGCCGATCCGCGTTCTGAAGTGGTGCAAAAACAGTTAAATCTAAAAGTAAAGTATCGCGAGTCGTTTCGCCCGTTTGCACCAAGCGTGTTGCGTGAAGATGTTTCAGAATGGTTTGATATCCAATCTGATAGCCCTTACATGTTGCTAGTGGCCGATGTCGCCAAAAGCAAGCAGCTACCGATGACGCCCGAACAAGAAAAACTGTTTGGCATTGAAAAACTCAACGTACCACGCTCACAAATCCCAGCGATCACGCACGTGGATTATTCAGCACGCATTCAAACTGTGCATGCGCATACGAACCCCAAGTATTTTGACTTGATCACCAAGTTTAAAGAAATGACCGGTTGCCCAGTGTTGGTGAACACTTCGTTTAATGTTCGGGGTGAACCGATTGTGTGTACACCAGAGGATTCATTCAATTGCCTGATGGGCACTGAGATTGAATTTTTGGTGGTGGGTAATGCGATCATGCGTAAAGAAGATCAAGACCCGGCACTGATTAAAGACTATAAAAATGCTTACGAGTTGGATTGAGGTTTGGCGTCGCGCGGTCTTAGGGCTTTTGATCTAACAAAATTAAAAACTGATCAGCTCCGACCTGTCTGATTGTTACTGACGGTTGGGCTTCAAAAAAAGTCTTTAATTCAATACGTTTGGTTTCTGGCACGGCAGCGTGAATGGCCAAGACACTGACGTTATTTTTCTTTAATAGCGCCAGCGCCTCGGGTGAGGGTAGGGTGTTGAGCACCTTCATGTTGTCTTTAAAACCGAGTGGCTCGGCACCACTAAAGCCGTTCATGATTTTTGCCCAATGCGCGGTTGAGTCAACCATGTACACCGCTTCATTGGTTGGATACCCTGGCATAGCTGTGTAGATGGGGTAGTGGAGTACCACGAGGGGTTTAGTGTTGTTTTTGCTAAGTTTGGCGATTTCTAAATCTAAAATACTTGGTTGGTAGACCACCGGCTGGCCATACGGCAAGTTTGTTGGATACACCTCAAATAAAAATAACGCTGCGAATGCCGAGGCGACGACGCCACTCAACCGAGCGTTGAATTTGGTAGCCAGATACGCAATCCCATAGCCTGAAAAAAGCAGCACGCCAAAGTAGATCAATAGCGCAAAGCGTTGTGGTGCTCGAATCGCTGCGATAAACGAAAACTTTTGTGCGATGTAATAAAGCGGTAGCTTGCCGCCCAACGCGGTTGAAAAATAACCGAGTGCTAAAACGTAACCGATCAAAATCAAGGCCAGAGCCATAAAGGTGATTCGTCGATTTTTTTGCCAGCTATACCAAAGCCCTAGCAGCGCAAGCAGGCAGGCTGAATAACCGATGAACAGAGTGTTTTCTTGCCAGACCCAGTACTTGTTGTTCGCGATCATTGCACCAAGGTAGGTTGATACAGGCGGGAAGAAAAAATCTAGAAGCTTGACTTGATCGCCGAGAGTGCTGGCCGCAACCAAGCGGCTACTGAGATCAGTTTCGCGAATTGCGCCGATGTACGGCCACGCAAAAGGCGCGATTGCGATCGCGACAAGAACCCCTGCTAGAGCGAAAGCGCCAAAGTGCCTTAGCGTTAATTGCGTTGGCTTGAGGTTGATGATGAAAATAATGAGCGCCAAAAAGCTGGCAATCACCGCCAGATACCAACTGGTTAACGCTTGCAGAATAAAAAATAGACTTAGCAGACAAGCATTTTTTACACTTGGATTTTTATCCAGGCGCAGCAAAAAGAGGGCAATGAAAGGAAACCACTGATAGGTCAAGATTTGTAGATGACTGAGGTGGTGAACCCTAAAAAAGCAGAAAGCCCAAAAGATACCGGCCCAACAGGCGGCCAGGCGGCTTTGTGTTAACTCGTATATGAGTAGATATGCGCCAATCGCACTCAATAAATAAGCGCTGAAAATGATCAGGTTGTAACCAACCCAGGGGTTATCGGTGAACCAGCGAACGGGCACGTTAAAGAGCGCGAGGGTCGCCATATGCTCAGACAATGCAATTGAGCGAGCGTAGGGGTAAAACGTATTGCCGTTGAATAAGCTGCCAAGGTCTGTCGTAAAGGCGCGACTGACCCAGTTGAGTGCCCAAGCGTTGAGCGCTGGGTCTCCGTCCATCATGACTTGGCTGCCTAGATCTTCAAACGAGAAGAAGCGACGGCACCATAAGTAGCTTAAAAACGCGAACAACAAAAAACAGGCGAGCGTCGCTGCTGAGTGCTTTTTTAGTGGGTGACGAGCGAGTGTTGATAACAATTAATTCAACCCCAAAAACTCACGAACATACTTCGTCACCGCATTCGTTTGCGTCGACCCAACCACAGGCCGCCA
>CALCPT010000156.1 GCA_937897265.1 uncultured Alcaligenaceae bacterium | reverse complement strand
CCTAATGCGTTTTGCACTCGATTGCTACGGCGTTCACTTCGTGTCGCACCGAGTACCGCTTGAACGGTCCCTTCGCCACCGTCTGCCATGGGCACGCAGATAATGTCGGCGTCGGGCGCGGCGCGTTTGACGCCCCGAGCCAGTGCCGCAGCCACTTCAGGTGCCGAGAGGCTTTCTTTAAACGAGTCGGGGGCGATGACGATCTTCACGGCGAACGCTTAGGCCGTCTTTTTTTGTACAAATTCGATCTTGTAGCCGTCGGGATCTTCGACAAACGCGATGACAGTCGTACCGTGTTTCATTGGGCCTGCTTCGCGCGTGACTTTGCCGCCCAGCTCGCGCACTTTGTCGCACACCTCATAGGCGTTGTCGACCTCAAGCGCGATGTGACCGTAGCCCGTACCCAAGTCGTAGCTGCTGGTATCCCAGTTGTAGGTGAGCTCTAGTACAGGACCATCGCGTTCATCTTGATAGCCGACAAAGGCGTTGGTAAAGCGCCCCGTGGGATATTCGGTGTTGCGTAACAAACGCATGCCTAGAACCTTGGTATAAAACTCGATTGAGCGGTCAAGATTGCCGACACGTACCATCGTATGAAGAATTCGCATGATCATTCCTGAAAAATCAAAACATCAAAAAATCAAAGTCTAAATCCAGCTCTAGCCGCACGGCTACATGCATGCAAAACATTAGCGTTAAAGCTCAGGTACACCTTCTGGCGTGTGTCTTTGCAGCATTTGTTTGGCAGTTTGGTAATCGGGATACAACTGCTGAACTTCAGTCCAAAAATCATGGCTGTGGTTCATCTCGCGCAAGTGCGCAAGTTCGTGCGCAATGACATAATCAATGACCATCGGCGAGAAATGAATCAAACGCCAATTCAACATGATATTGCCATCGCTAGTGCACGACCCCCAACGGGTCGCCGCCGAGGATAAACGCCAGCGCCGAATGGTGAGCCCGGTTTTTTCTAAAAAATAGCGAAGACGCTGATCAAACCAAGCCGCAGCCCGACTTTGTAACCAAGCTTGAGTCATCTCGCGCATACGATGCGTGTCGGCGTCGTTCGGCAGTGGCAGCCACAGCGTTTGACCGGCCTCAGGTGCATCGTGATTGCCTTCGAAATGTGCTCGACCGTGAGGCACATGAGGGCCAGGTACCCCGATCTGCAAAGTAATTTGACAGCCCATATAGGGTAGTTGTCCGCCAGATTTCCAGCGTGTATGCGCCATCGCAAGCTGCGCTTTGCGCGCCTGCCAATCTTGCAGCTTAGACAAAATCCAAGGCATTTTTTCAATCACGGCCTCGTCAATCTGACCCAAGGTGACCCAGTTCGGGGCCGTGATACGCAGGCCTTCTTCAATAATGGCAAAGCCAATGCTGCGGCGTCGCGAGCGAACCAACACGAAACCAACCGCTTGATCGCCGTGTCGCACAACCCGCCACTTACCCCCGAGCGGAATGGTTTCAGGAGCAACCAGCCAGCCCGGTGTCGGGGTGCTCGTGTCTGAAAGCAAAAGCTCGAGTTGACTCATGGGTTGGGATAACGCTCTGGGTTCAGACGATGCATTTCTGCTTCGATCCAGGCAAACACTTTTGCGTTTAACTCTTCTGGGGTCAGGCCAACCGAGGGAATGGCTGGCCCAATAGATACCGTGACAAGACCGGGTTTTTTAATAAAGGCATTGCGTGGCCAAAGTTCACCCGCATTATGAGCAATGGGAATGACGGGAGCGCCGGTGCGCGTGGCGAGCAAAGCACCCCCCATTTTGAAGCGACCCATCTTGCCCGGCGCAATGCGTGTGCCCTCTGGAAACAAAAGCGGCCAGCGACCTTCGTCCAGACGCTGCTGTCCAATTTTGACGACCTGCTCGAAGGCGTCACGACCCTTGGAGCGGTCGATCGGGATCATTCCTAGTAGGGCGATCCCCCAACCGAAAAACGGCACGCGGTGGAGTTCCCGTTTGTAAACAAAACAGATTTGTCGTGGCAGGTGTGAAGGCAAAAAGAGGGTTTCCCAGGCGGACTGATGTTTGGACAGCACAATCGCCGGCCCATCGGGGAGATTTTCAGTGCCCTGAACTTTCCAGCGAATGCCGCAAATCACTTTGGCGCCCCAGGCGGCAAGTTGTGGCCAACCCATTGTTAACTTGTAGCGCCAGTGCAGAGGCAGAGGGGACCAGAGCAGGCAGGCGAACGCGTACGGAATGACCGTCACTAACAAAAATAATGCGTAGAGTGTGGCGCGCAGGATCAGCATGATGTCAGGCCGCTTGAGTCAAAATTTGGTCAACGGCGTTGGCCAAATCGGTGGCGTGCCGTGTCCCTTCGGGCAGGTTGCCTTGCTTGAGTGTCTTTGGGCCATTGCCTGTTTGGACCAGCCAAGGTGTACAGCCTACGGCCGCGCTAGCCTGAAGATCGCGCAGTGAGTCGCCTATCGCGGGCACGCCCGTCAGCTCAGTGTCGTAGCGTTTTGCAATATCTTCAAAAAGCCCTGGCAAAGGCTTGCGGCACACGCATTGTTCATCGGGGCCGTGCGGACAGACAAAAATCGCATCAACCGCACCAGCCAGTTGCCCTAATTCTTTGCGTAGCTTCTGATGAATCGCATTCAGTGCAGTGATATCGAACAAACCGCGCGCCAGGCCCGATTGGTTTGAGGCGATCGCGATGGTGTAGCCAGCTTGGTGCAGTCTTGCGATAGCCTGCAGACTGCCAGGCAAGGCAATCCATTCATCTGGGTGCTTGATGTAGTCGGGGCTATCGTGATTAATCACACCGTCGCGATCCAGAATAATCAGCTTCATGCAGCGAGCCTTGAAATATCGGCCACTTGATTCATTAAGCCGTGAAGTTGGGCGAGCAGCGCTAGTCGATTGTTGCGCACGGCAAGATCATCAGCCATGACCATAATGTCGTTAAAAAATGCATCAACCGGAGCACGAGCCTGCGCGAGTGTCGCCATGGCGCCTTGGTAGTCGCCTGCATCGAGATGTTGTTGCGCAAGCGGCTGCAGCTGGGCAATTGTTTTTGCCAAGGCTTGCTCTGCGGGTTCAGTGAGCAGTGTCTGATTGAGGGGTTGAAGACCCGTTTCAGATTTTTTCAGCAGATTGCCAATACGCTTGTTCGCAGCGGCCAAACTTGCGGCGTCTGGACCTTGTGCGAACGTGGCAGCAGCTTGTACGCGTGCAAGTATTTGATGCAGAGGTGGTGCGATCGCCAGTACGGCCTCGACGGCGTTGCGATCAAGCTGTGTGATTAACTGATTGCGCAGTCGTTCAATGATGAAGGTTTGTACTTCTGCCACCGTTGTCTCGGCGAGCGTTGCGGGTTCAAAGGTGTGCGCGGCAGCTTGTAACAGACCCTCAAGTGTTAAGGGCCCGCTTTGCTGGATGGGCAAAAAACCACCCGCGGTCAGTTGTTCAAACGCACTAATGAGACCCAAGGCGGCGCGGCGCAGGCCGAATGGATCGCGCGTGCCGGTCGGCTTCTGGCCGGTCGCGTAGATGCCGGCGATGGTGTCCCGGATTTCCGAGGGGGAGCGGAAGCGGTTGAGGAGGTCGATTCTGACCGGGTAGTCCGACATGCGTTCGCGGAAATTGTGATAGTGCTGCTGGGAGAGGACGGTGGTGGGGGCGAGGATGGCGACCTGTTTGCCTGACATGACGGCCTTGAAGGCGGCGCGGATGGCGACCTCGGTTTTGCCGAAGCCGACGTCGCCGCAGATCAGCCGGTCCATGGAGCGCTCGTTTTCCATGTCGCGCTTGGTGTCGTCGATAGCGGTGAGCTGGTCCGGGGTTTCCTTGTAGAGAAACGACCCCTCGAATTCCCCCTGCCAGC
>CALCPT010000155.1 GCA_937897265.1 uncultured Alcaligenaceae bacterium | reverse complement strand
TCGCCTCGGGGGCTGGGTGGCGGAGGTGCATGGGGCGGCGGTCATCCTGAGCGACGAAATATCGTCGTCACAGGGACTCAGCTCAGTTGCGTTTCCTGCCAAGCAGCAGTCGCTTTGCTTTATCATGCGGCCATCGACAAACGGTCTTCAATGGCAAGCGACTCGCTAATATAGCAGTCATCTTCCGTCAAGGCCAATGGCCCGGAATTAATACAGGACAGTTCATGTCAGATTTACCGCACGTTCCCGACGCACCGGCCGTAAAAATGCTCAAGGTAGATGAGGCTTATGCAGGCCAGCGTCTCGACAACTATCTCATCACCGCACTCAAGGGACTGCCCCGTACGTTGGTGTACCGCATAGTTCGCACAGGTGAAGTGCGGGTTAATAAAGGCCGCACTAAAGCAGATTATCGGGTGCAGGCTGGCGATGTGATACGCGTGCCGCCCTTGCGCATGAGTGAAGAAAAGCCAGCTGCGCGCCCGACCAGCAGCCTGCAAAAACTCCTGAAAAGCCGCATTGTTCACGATGAGGACCATTTATTAGTCGTAAATAAGCCGGCGGGTTTAGCCGTGCATGGCGGCAGTGGCATCTCCATTGGTTTAATTGAGGCCTTACGTTCGCTTAGGTCGGATGCGACCGCTCAATTAGAGCTCGTGCATCGACTGGATCGGGATACCTCGGGTTTGACCATGGTGACCGGGCATCGCGCCTTGTTGCGAGCGCTACATGCCCAACTTCGCGATGGCCAGATGGATAAGCGCTATGTCGCGCTGCTGTCCGGGCGATTAAGCGGAGCCAAACATCGCGTCGAAGCGCCACTATTAAAGATCGAAAGCCCGAATGGCGAGGCGGTGGTGCGCGTATCCCGCGATGGCAAAACCGCGATCACCGTGTTTACCGTGTTGGAGCGTTTTGCCGATGCCACCTTAGTCGAAGCGCATTTGCTCACCGGCCGCACGCACCAAATCCGTGTTCATGCTCAGCATTTGGGTCATGCCTTGGTGGGGGATGATAAATATGGACGCGACGATGTTAACGCACGATTTAAAGCGAAAGGTTTGTCGCGACTGTTTTTGCATGCACGGGATCTGCGTTTGACTCTGCCCTCGGGCAAAAAGTTATCGCTACATGCGGATGTTGATGAAGACTTTGAGCGGGGTTTAGAGGTGTTACGTCGTGCTTGATCGCAACAGTTCTCGCTTTGAATTAGTGATTTTTGATTGGGACGGCACGCTCATGGACTCGCTGGCGCAAATTGTGCGTAGCGTAAAGCTAGCAGCCTTGGATTTAGGTGTGCCTGAGCCTAGTGACGCTGCGGCGCGAGACATTATTGGTCTAGGTCTGCCCGAAGCCATGCACGTGTTGTTTCCGCAAGTACCCGAGGTTGAGCGTGAAGCATTGCGCCACCGCT
>CALCPT010000154.1 GCA_937897265.1 uncultured Alcaligenaceae bacterium | reverse complement strand
CTTCCGATCTTGCACCGTTTGGACACGCCCCATCGCGGGCATGATCCGAACCTCGTGGCCCATTTTTTGTAACAACGCGATCGTATCGGGGCTAAAGCCTCGTTCTAGGCGTAAATAATCGGGCAGCCACTGATGATGCATGCGAGGCATTGCGATGGCTTCGGCGATATTCATCTTGAAGTCGATGATGTTGATCAATTGCTGCAACACCGTCGTGATGATGCGTGCACCACCAGGCGACCCCGTCGCAAGCATGGGTCCTTGCTGCGTTGACACAATAACAGGCGTCATTGAGCTTAACGGGCGTTTGCCCGGAGCAATCGCGTTAGCGTCACCGCCGATCAGACCAAACGCATTCGGCACGCCCGGCTTAATCGAAAAATCGTCCATTTCATTGTTGAGTAAAACACCTGTACCGCGCGCCACAATGCCCGAGCCGAAATTCAAATTCAATGTGTACGTACAGCTCACAACATTGCCTGCGGCATCCATCACCGAGAAGTGCGTGGTCTGGTCGCTTTCATAGCCTTTCGGCTGTCCGGGTTTGACTACGGCACTCGGTGTGGCGCGATCGGGTTTGATCTTGCTTGCCAGGTCTTCTGCATATTTTTTTGAAGCCAAGCCCTTTTGTGGAACCTGCACAAAATCTGGATCTCCCAAGTGTTCAGCGCGATCTGCATAGGCTAAGCGAGCGCTTTCTGCGATCAAATGAATCACTTGAGCACTGCCGGCGCCGTACTGGGCAAGCGGATAGCGTTCAAGCAAATTGAGCATTTGAATTAAATGTACGCCACCTGAACTCGGCGCGGGCATCGAGTACACCGTCACGCCTCGATACGTGCCCTGTACCGGTTCGCGCTGCACCACACGGTAGTCTTGTAAGTCTTTTAGGCTAAGAGCCTGACCGTCAAGATTGAGTTCGGCGACGATTTTCTGTGCCACAGGTCCTTGATAAAAACCTGCCGCGCCGTACTGAGCAATCAAGCGCAGCGTGCTTGCAAGGTCTTTCTGTACGAGTCGGTCTCCGGCGCCATAGGTGGTTAACGCGTCAAGCGGGCATTCTGCAAGGGTACAGTTGGTGCTGGATGGATCTTTCTGTTTAAAAAATATCTCGCGCGTGCCGGGCCAACGACCCAAATGCGTGCGTTGTAACGAAAATTGTTCGGCCAACACGGCGCTGACGATAAAACCTTTTTCAGCCAATTGAATCGCGGGTGCGATGACCTGCTCGAGCGAAAGCGTGCCATAGTCTTGCAGGGCGCGGACTAAGCCGGCAACTGAGCCAGGTACCCCGACGGCATACGGGCTTTGGGTCGATTTGCCGGCAATGACTCGATCTTTTTCATCGAGGTACATATCGCGTGAGGCCGAGGCTGGTGCGACCTCACGAAAATCAAGCGCAACAGGTTTGCTTGCCTTGGCGGTTTGAACCAGCATAAATCCGCCGCCGCCTAAATTGCCTGCGTTTGGCAGCACAACCGCCAAGGCAAATCCAACGCCAACAGCCGCATCGATGGCGTTACCGCCTTGCGCCAGAATATCGACACCCACTTGTGTGGCAAGTCGTTGCTCGCTGGCGACCATGCCGCGCTGCCCACGCTCGGGGTGAAAAATAGAAATCGAGTTGTCGTATTGTGTGACAGCGGTGTTTGGAGCCGTCGCCAAGGGTGGGGCAGATTGCGCCAGCACTTGAGGCGAGGGCTGAAGGTGGGATTGCGAAGGCGCTTGGACCTGAGTCTGGGGTGGTACTTGAGTCTGCGCTTGGGCAAGGGGGAGGGCAACGGCGAGGCTCGCGATGAGCCCGCTCGCACAGAAGCGGTACACAGCGCCTTGTGCGCTGCGTATACTGTCAGACCATCGTACCTGCTGCATACGCGCTTGAAGCATGCATCACCCTTTTAACTCAGTCATTGTGAGAATTTAACGTGTCAAATACTAGCATTAGCCAGCCACGCC
>CALCPT010000153.1 GCA_937897265.1 uncultured Alcaligenaceae bacterium | reverse complement strand
GGCGAGATCGCGCTTCGTATCGACCGTGCCTGCCATGAAATGGGGATCAAGACGGTGGCGGTCCATTCGACTGCCGACGCCGATGCCATGCATGTGCGGCTGGCCGATCAGGCCGTCTGCATCGGTCCGCCGGCCGCCACCGGCAGCTACCTGAACAACAACACGACGAGCACCTACGATGCCAGCCTGGACAAGCGAATCATCCTGGATGGCAGCTTCACTGCCTTTGCTAATAAGGGAGGGGGCCTGAGCCCAAACCTGCACGCCAAACAACTGCGTGAGTTGTTACTTCAATACGCAAAAGGGAATCGCTACCTCACGCTGTATGTTTACCCTGACTCCTACGCGACTCTGCGTGAGCTGAAGAAGCTGATTTATGAAGTCGGCATCGACTATGGCATGGATCTGCGCACGGAGAACAGTACGCTGATCTTTGACCCAAAAGGCACCAAGCCAGCACGGCGGTATTTGGTTTGCGAGGCGTCCAAGTCTGGCCCCGCGTTTTGGGAGGGGCCCTCAATGGCGTACGACGCTTCCATGCTGTAGACCATGGGCAGGTCGAGCGCATCGAGCCACACGACGGGGCCTGTGCCTTCGTGGCCATGTTCGTGCCACAAACCGGCAGGGGTCAGAATCAAATCGCCTTTGTGCATGGGGCATTTTTCGCCTTGCACGGTGGTGAAGCCGCCTTCGCCTTCCACCACAAAGCGCACCGCGCTGGGAGTGTGACGGTGGTTGGGCGCCACTTCGCCCGGCAAGATGAGTTGCATGCCGACATAAATGGTGGGCGTGGCCACAAGTTTTTCAATGCCGTGACCAGGGTTGCACAGCACTAAGACTCGGCGCTCTGCTTTTTCGATGGGGGTCAACTCACCAGCGCGCATCAGTTGGGGACGAACATCTTGGTAGTGCCACACAAAGGGCTGCGTGCTTCGGGCTGGCTTACCCCTGGGAAGTAGTCCTCTCAATTGAGGCCACAGGGGCGCAATCGACAGGGCCGTCATGTCAGCGATGTAATCGGCAGGCAGGTCTTCGAGTCGGCCTAAAGCGTCGGCGTGATTGGAGGGGTTCATGTTGTAAGCGCGATTTTTGATTTGTCTTTAATAAGTATACATATCGATTTCAAATTCACAAGCCCTTAAAACCTAGCGGACACAAAATCAGTCCGCAGCAGCCAAGCCGAAGGATGAGCGAGGCACAATCAAGGGATGACAGATTTACTTAACGTTAAAAACCTCGTTAAACGCTTTGGCGACAACACTGTGGTGAACGATTTGTCGTTTCACATTGCACCCGGCGAATGCTTGGGCGTGATTG
>CALCPT010000152.1 GCA_937897265.1 uncultured Alcaligenaceae bacterium | reverse complement strand
GCACCTGCGACAGAATGGGTGTCACCTGGGCAAATTTGGACCTGTATTGCTCCCGGTTGTCTCGCACATGGTCCTCGTCATCCCAGGCAGCGATGCTGGCGGCCTGCACCACGGTGCTCATGACGCTACCATGGTAGGTGCGGTACAGCAAAAACTGCTTGATCAACGCCGCATCACCCGCCACAAAGCCAGAGCGCATGCCCGGCACGTTTGAGCGCTTGGATAAGCTTGAAAAGCTGATCAAGTTACGAAAATCAGTGCGCCCGAGTTGCACCGCCGCTTGCATACCGCCCAGGGGCGGGAGCGCCTCGTCAAGATAGATCTCTGAATAGCACTCGTCTGAGGCAATGACAAAGCCATAGCGGTCTGACAGTTCAAACAGGGTTCGCCATTCAGCGAGATTCATCACGTTACCGGCAGGGTTACCCGGGGAGCATACAAATAAGAGTTGGGTACGTGCCCAGATCTCGCTAGGCACCGTTGACCAGTCGCAGCCAAAATTTAGGGCCGGATCTGAGTTCACATAGTAAGGAGTGGCACCACCCAACAGAGCCGCACCCTCATAAATTTGATAAAACGGATTTGGGCACACCACAATGCCGCTTTTGGTCGAATCGAGTACGACCTGAGCAAAGGAAAATAGAGCCTCGCGTGAGCCCAAAACCGGCAATACTTGTGTTTCAGGGTTTGGGCAGGGGATGCCGTAGCGTTGCCCAATCCATTGGCTGATCGCCTCGCGCAGCTTGGGGTCTCCCTTGGTGGGCGGGTAGGCGGATAAGCCATCAAGTGCGCCCACAATAGCGTCTTTGACGCACTGAGGGGCCGCGTGTTTGGGTTCGCCGATCGAAAGGTTGATCGCCCGTAGGCCTGCGGGCGGGGTGCCCGCCTGAGCCAATAAAAGGCGTAATTTTTCGAACGGATAGGGCTGTAAGGTGTCGAGGCGTGGGTTCATTTGCGTATTTTAACCAGTTGGAGGCACTAAGGGGGCGGGAAACCTCAACAGGGTGCGCTACAATGCTCGGCTACTGCGAAGGTGGCGAAATTGGTAGACGCACCAGGTTTAGGTCCTGACGCCGTAACAGGTGTGCGGGTTCGAGTCCCGCCCTTCGCACCATTTATTACCTAGTTGGCGTGGGCTGTCCGCTGCGCTCTCCGTTATCTTTGTTTGGTAGATCTTCATGCAACCTGTGGTTGAAACCCTCTCCGGCCTCGAGCGCCGTGTTGAAATCTCGGTCTCAATGGCCGATGTCGAAAAAGCTGTACAGGCTGAACTCAAGCGCGTTTCGCGCACAGCGAAAGTAGCTGGTTTTCGCCCTGGCAAAGTGCCAATGTCAATGCTCGAACGCACTCACGGCGCCGGCATTCGGTACGACTCAATCAACACGATGGTAGGTCAGGCCTTTGAGCAAGCCATTATTGCTTCAGGTTTGCGGGTGGCCGGCGCCCCTAAGTTAGCGCCAAAAACCGAAGGACAGGCTGAAAACGACTTGTCGTTTGTGGCAACCTTTGAAGTCTATCCAACTGTCACGCTGCCTGATATGGGCGCTTTAAAGATTAAGCGCGCTGTCACAACGGTTGGCGAGGCCGAAGTGCAACGCACCGTTGACGTCTTGCGTAAGCAACGTGCTCAGCATAAGGCTGTTGAAGGGCGCGCCGCTCAAGATGATGACCAGGTCAAACTTGATTTTGCTGGCACAATCGATGGCGTACCATTTGATGGCGGCAAAGCAGATGATTTTCCCTTTGTCCTGGGTCAGGGTCGCATGTTGCCCGAGTTCGAAGTCGCTGTACGTGGCATGAAAGCTGGCGAAACCAAGGTGTTTCCGCTTCCATTTCCGGCCGATTACGGTGGTAAAGACGTTGCAGGTAAAACTGCCGAATTCACCATCACGGTCAAAGAAGTTGCCGAACCAATTTTGCCTGAGT
>CALCPT010000151.1 GCA_937897265.1 uncultured Alcaligenaceae bacterium | reverse complement strand
GACTGGAGTTCAGACGTGTGGCTCTTCCGATCTGGTGAAATCATTTGGCCTGACCGCCAACTGATTTTGTATGCACGCGATGTGCTCACGCGCTGCCCCGGCCAGACCATTATTTATGACGTCAAGTGCAGTCGCCATGTTGCCGTCGCCATTCGCGAGGCGGGCGGTGTGCCATTGATGTGGCAAACCGGGCACTCTTTGATCAAAGCCAAGCTTGCCGAAACCGGCGCACCGTTGGCCGGCGAGATGAGTGGCCATGTATTTTTTAAAGAGCGTTGGTTCGGCTTTGACGATGGTCTGTATACCGGTTGCCGTCTGCTTGAAATCTTATCGCGCTCGGCCAACCCCTCTGCCGTACTCGAAGCGCTGCCACAAGGCGTATCAACGCCTGAGCTTAAGCTTGAAATGTCCGAGGGCGAGCCACATGCATTGATTAAGCGCCTGCAAAACGAAGGTGTGTTTGCTGGTGCAACCGAAGTCCTCAAAATTGACGGCCTACGCGCCGACTACCCTGACGGCTTTGGGTTGGCTCGCGCCTCAAACACGACCCCAGTCGTGGTGTTGCGCTTTGAGGGTGATACACCTGAAGCTCTTGCACGTATTCAAGACGCCTTTCGCAAACAATTACTGACACTAGCTCCAAACGTCTCGCTCCCCTTTTAATTTTCTCTCCTACGATTCAACACACCTATGAGCACGTTGTCCAGAAGCCCAGCTTGGCTTGCTTTTTCTTCAGCCGTACACACTAGCCCGCTTACAGCTGACAGCTTACGCATTTTGCCTGCCGTTGATCTTGAGGTTGATCTAAGCACTCAGCGCTACTCTGCGGCGTTTGAACAGGCCGCTGCTGCACTGCTTGAGCAGCAAGGCTTTGAGGCGGCACGCAAGGGGCTTTTTGCAGGTGATGCGATTAACTGGACAGAAAAACGTGCGGCATGGCATACCGCGCTGAGGGCTGAGCAACCGCCCGCGGCTGTGGCTCAGGCCATCAAAACCGAGCAAGAGCGCTTAGCGAATTTTGTTGACTTGGTGAATGCTCAAAACCTGTATCGCAACGTTGTGCATCTTGGCATCGGCGGCAGCGACTGGGGCCCAAGGCTTGCCGTTGAGGCGCTGGCTGGCGTTGCAGGCCGGCGCACCATTCGCTTTGCCTCAAACGTTGATGCACACGCAATCACCGGTGCGCTTGATGGTCTTGACCCACTCGATACCCTTGTCATTATTTCTTCAAAATCATTTACGACGACTGAGTCGTTGGCCAACGCAGCGCGAGCCATCGAATGGTTTGAACTCAATGGCGTGAGTGACCCGCTTGAGCATTTTGTTGCGGTCACGGCCAACCCGGAAGCCGCACGTGCCTACGGCATTCGTGACGACCGTATTTTTAAATTCTGGGATTGGGTCGGTGGCCGCTATTCACTTTGGTCTTCGATTGGCCTGCCGATTGCACTCGGGCTGGGCCTGAATGCCTTAAATGATATGCGTCGCGGCGCAGCCGAAATGGATGATCATTTTCTAAATGCTCCGATCGCGCGCAATGCGCCCGTGCAAATGGCGCTAAGTGCCGTCGCCAACTGCAGTGTGCTCGGTTACGCGTCGTTTGCCCTGTGCCCCTACGATGCCCGCTTACGACAACTTGTGCCGTGGCTGCAACAACTCGAAATGGAGTCCCTCGGTAAATCGACTCAGCTCGATGGCAGCACAATCGACGTACCAAGCAGCCCGGCAGTGTGGGGCATGCCTGGTACCGACAGTCAACACACCTTCTTTCAGTGGTTGCACCAAGATGGCAAGGGAGCTCCTGTTGATTTTGTCTTGTGTGCCAAACCCGATCATCAGCACACACGCCATCACCGCCTGCTCATCGCTAACTGCTTAGCTCAGCGGGCAGCACTGCGTGAGGGCAAGTCTTTTGAGCAAGCGCTCGAAACAGTGAGCAAAACTGAAAAAGATCCCGTACTTGCTGCGCAACTGGCTCAGCACCGGATCCATCCCGGCGGGCGCCCTTCAACTTTGATCGTGCTGCCACAACTCGACGCCAAGCAACTCGGTTCGCTCTTGGCACTTTACGAGCACAAGGTCTTCACCGAAGGCGTGTTGTGGGGCATCAATCCGTTTGACCAATGGGGTGTTGAATTCGGCAAGAAGCTTGCGGTGGACATCGAAAAGAGCTTGGATGCGGAAGACAGCGAATCAGCCGTCAGCGCCTTTGATCCGTCAACCGCTCACTGGATTCGTCGTCTTGCCACCAGCGCAGAAAGCGATCATGCCTACGAGCGCCGCCGAGCAGAACGTATCGCTCGCGGTCACCCACCCGAAGCCTAAGACCGTCGCGACTTCGCGCAAAACTCAAGATACCAAGGCATTGCAGTTTGCAGGCCTTGGAGGATTGTGTGGGTCGGTTGATAGCCAAGCAAACGCTGCGCCTTCGAGATATCAGCCTGCGAATGCCTCACATCACCCGCCCTAAAATCCCGATATTTCGGCGCTAGCAAATAAGACACCGCGTTTTCAGCGAGCGTTGACACGAGATATTTGTGCAACATATTCAAACTTGTGCGCGCATTAACGGCAACGTTGTAAACCTGATTCGTAGCCTCATCGCCTGCCAAGGCAGCCAAAATATTGGCCTGCACTGCATTCTCCACAAAACAAAAATCACGACTCGTTTCGCCGTCGCCATTCACTGAGACAGCCTCACCGCCGAGCATGGCCGCAATCCACTTTGGAATCACAGCAGCGTACGCACCCTCGGGGTCTTGACGTTTACCGAAGACATTAAAGTAGCGCAGGCCGATCGTTTTAAAATCGTAAGCGCGCGCAAAGACATCTGCGTACAACTCGTTGACGTACTTAGTGACGGCATAAGGCGATAGCGGTTTGCCGATCTGATCTTCAACTTTTGGCAACGCAGGATGGTCGCCATAGGTAGAGCTTGAGGCAGCATACACAAAGGACTTCACTCGCGCGTCACGTGCTGCGACCAGCACATTTAAGAACCCTGAGATATTGACGTCGTTGGTGGTCAATGGATCAGCGAGCGAACGCGGCACCGACCCGAGGGCCGCCTGATGCAACACAAACTCTGCGTCGGCCACAGCCTGGGCGCAGGTTGAAGCCTCGCGAATGTCGCCTTGTATAAACCGAAAATTTGACCATTGCTGGGTGCTGACATTTGCCCGCACCTCGTCAAGATTGTGTTGATAACCGGTTGCAAAGTTATCAAGGCCCACGACACGTTGATCAAGCTTAAGCAAGGCTTCGATCAGGTTCGAACCAATAAACCCTGCACATCCTGTGACGAGCCAATTGCGCGGGGTCGCGCGCAGTTGTTGCTGAACTTGCTGGTAACGCGTGCCAAGTACCTGTGTCATAAGCGCAAGTCGGACTGATCAGCAGGCAAAATGTATTTTAAGTCGTACAACACGTGCTCGGGCTTACCTAATGCACGTAGCGCCTGTGCGCCCATCTCGATAAATTGTCTATGCGCCACGGCAACAATGATTGCATCGTAGCGACCCGCTTGCAATGTCTGCACCGGCGATAAACCATACTCATGGTTAGCCTCTTGCGTCGACACCCACGGGTCGTACACGTCTACCTCAACGTTGTACTCGTGAAGCTCTTTGACAATATCCACCACACGGGTATTGCGCAAATCGGGGCAATTCTCTTTAAACGCTAAGCCCATCACCAACACGCGCGCCCCTTGCACATGGATACGCTTACGGGTCATCAACTTAACGAGTTGAGAAACCACATAACTGCCCATCCCGTCGTTTAAGCGACGCCCAGCCAAAATGATTTCAGGGTGATAGCCGATCGATTGTGCTTTATGTGTGAGGTAATACGGATCGACACCAATGCAATGACCACCGACTAAACCGGGACGGAAAGGTAAAAAGTTCCATTTTGTTCCGGCGGCTTGTAAGACAGCCTCGGTATCGATGCCGAGCTTATTAAAGATCAATGCCAATTCATTAATCAGAGCGATGTTGACATCACGCTGAGTGTTTTCAATGACTTTGGCGGCTTCGGCCACTTTCATCGAGCTGGCTTTGTAGGTGCCTGCGGTGATGATTTGCCCATAGAG
>CALCPT010000150.1 GCA_937897265.1 uncultured Alcaligenaceae bacterium | reverse complement strand
AGCGCGTGATGGCTGAAACTAAGGTGACTGAGCGATTCACCGAGCATGACCTTAGGGCTAAGTGCGCCTCTGATGCGGTGACGTTTGAGCATGCCAGAGCCCTGCTCTCTCATGCGGACTCTAGGACTACCGATGCGATTTATCGAAGGAAGCCTGAACGGGTGCGGCCGCTGGGTGGGATTTAGTAACTAAAAGTAAATATTTTGGATGGGCCGTTATAAAAACAAGCCCAGTTATCCATTAAGTCTCTTCCAATCAGTCCATCAATCCCTTGACTAGCCAAGGGTGACTCAATAATTGGCAATGCATTTACTAAGCAGCCGGCAACCCCTGTCGCGGCGGGTATGTATAGCGCGACATCATATTGATTGCAAGATTGAACCACCCCATTTGTAGATGGAGTATGTATCCCGACCGTTCCAGTGGGAATCAGTCCTAAACTATTGACTAGTGCAGGATCAACAACTGTACTGCTAGCACCTGAATCAATCAAAAACTGTCCGCGAACTGGCTGAGGAACAGGTTGCCCTGCAGCTTTCAAGGCGGCTTCACGAGGCGCACTCACCGCAATGAAAACAACCGCTACAGGACCCAAAGGTCCTATCGTAATACTTATGCTTGGCATACAAAACCAAGATCTCTCGTAAAGAATGCAATGCGTTCAGCGGGTGCTATTTGTTTAACAAGAAATGGTAGCAGTGCGAAGCGCTCATATCCGCTATTCAACGCATCCTCATACGAATCAAATGTCCCTACGACATCATCACCATGGATAAGCACATACTTGCCTTGCTTTGCCAAGAGCTTAGGAAGGTTGCTCTCATACGTCTTAATTTCTCTATCAAGAGTAGACATTTTCAATCTCCGAAGAGCATTTTTTATCTAACTATGGTTGCATAGAACTGTGTTTTTACCACCAAAGTTCAATCAACAGTAAATTTAATAGTACAAACCGCATTTAATAGTACAAGTGGTATTCCATAAATGAACACGCCACCCCGAAGAGTGGCGTATTTACTAGCTGTACTGGTGCGCCCGGCAGGATTCGAACCTACGACCCCCTGGTTCGTAGCCAGGTACTCTATCCATCTGAGCTACGGGCGCCTTTAAGACAAGACCAAGAGTATAGCAGTTTTTAACCCGATATGCGAGGGATCTTGGCCGCCTTAATTGCGCGGCCCATTTCGATATAGCCCTTCTCCAAAATCTCTAGGTATTCTTTGGCTGACAAGGAGGCTGGATCAACCCCCATCTGCGTCATACGGGCACTTAATGCGGGGTCGCTCATCGATTTGAGCGTGGCGTCTTCAAGCACCTTCACAATCGCCGCAGGTGTACCTTTGGGCACAGCCAAGCCCAACCACGAATCAATTTCGATATCAAAGCCCTGCTCTTTTATCGTTTTCACCTCAGGCAGTTCAGGCCACCGCATCGGGCTGGCAGAGGCAAGCATACGCAGCTTACCGGCTTTGACATGCGGCATGATGTCCGGTGGATTTTGCACAATCACCTGAACGTTTTTGCTTAATAGTGCGGTCACCGCCTCGCCACCAGACTTATACGAAATATGTTCGAACTTTGCACCCGCTAAACGGGTCAACTCAAAGATTGCCAGATTGTTAGGCGCTGAGGTGGTGCCAAAAAATAAACCCTTACCCTCTTTGGCAGCAACAATAAGGTCATCAAGCGTTTGGTAAGGCGAATCGGCATTCACGGCGATTCCATAACGAAAGCGACCAAACCCCGCGACAAATTCAAAATCCTTCATGGTGTAGGTCAAGTCCATCAAATGCGGCATGATCGCAACAGTTGAATAGGTGACGACACCGACCTGATAACCGTCAGGCTTCTGACGTGCGATATACGCAGGGGTCAAGGTACCCAAGGCGCCAGGTTTGTTTTGCACGACGATCGGTTTACCTAAAACCTTCTCCATGGTTTGCGCCAAGGCACGAGTGGCTACGTCAGTGGTACCACCTGCACCGTAGTTCACAATCATGTTCACTTCATGTGCCGGAAAACTTTGTGCAACAACCGACGAAGTTAATACCGCAGAGCCTAATAAGGCAGCAAAACCAAACCATTTACGACTGATGAAATTTTTCATTTTTTGTCTCCTGCTGTTTGAACAATAGTGAGGCGTATTTAAGCGCATACGCTTCTCTTAGACTCCACTTGCTATGCTACGACTAGCCTCTTTTAAGTAACGTGATGCCTAGGGCAACAGGATCACGACATAAAGAAGCCACCATTAATATCTATCGTCGCCCCGTTAATAAAGCCACTGCTATCCGCACACAAAAAGGCAATTGAGGCGCCGACTTCGTCTGCAGTGCCTAAGCGCCTGACTGGGATTTGCTCAGCGTAGCGTTGGTTCACCGCTTCGCCAGCCTGCATCGCCATCTCAGTCAAGATACGGCCGGGTGCCACGCAGTTGGCGGTGATGCCAAAGGGGCCCATTTCTGAAGCGATCGCACGCATCAGCCCAAGAATGCCAGCCTTTGAGGCCATGTAGCTTGGACCCGCCACCACAGACTTACTGCGCCCAGCTAAAGACGACACACTAACGATACGGCCAAAACCTTGCGCTTTCATGTCGGGTAAAAATAGCTGCGTGATCTGCATGACTGTCGTCAAATTCACGAGCAGCACCTTCGACCACTCTTGTATGGTGACGTCAAGGATACCGTTGGATAGACCATCGGCTCGCTTGGGCGAGATACCAGCGTTATTGACCAGGATCGACACGGTACCAAAGCGCTGCTTGATCTGTCCGTGCAAACGCGTCATAAAGGCCATGTCAGTCACGTCTGCCTGAAACGCGATCGCCTGATCGTCGGTGATACCCATTTGTTCAAGATCAATCGGCAAGCGATCAACCATCACCACAAATCGACCAGCGGCAATCAGTGCTTGGCTGGTACCTAAGCCAATGCCTTTTGCTGCACCTGTGACTAGAGCTATTTTCTTGTTCATGCTTCTAAGGCTGCCGTATAAGCTGTGATGGGAGGAAAGGCGTTTTCGTCAGTCATCACTTCAATCAACGTCGTGACATCACTCGCGCGTGCAGCGTCCAGTGCTTGGTTCAATTGCTCAGGATCTGTGACACGAATGCCGTTGCAACCGCAGTTACGTGCAATCGCAGCGTGATCCACCGGATAAAAATCGACTGCACTAGTATGAGCACCAAACTTTACGTTTTCGGCATGTTTTTGGTATCCCAAAATCCCATTATTCAAAACAATGAGTGTCACTTTCAAACCCATGCGACGTGCAGTCTCTAGCTCTGACCAGACGTGTCCAAAGCCGCCATCGCCTGCCAGGCAATAAACCTCTGATTGCGGGCGCGCAACTTTGGCACCCAACGCCATCGGAAACCCCCAGCCCAAGCCAGCCAACCCACGGGGAGTAATAAAGCGCATGCCGCTCAGCACTGCCGTTAAACAATTTGAAATCCAGATGGATGAGTAACTTGCATCGGCAACCATCACAGTGTCGCCAGTCAGACGTTTTTGCAACTCGTGCATGACGCGCTCTGGACGAATCGGGGACTGCGCTGACAAACGGACTGGCGCTGATTCTTTTAAATAGGTTTCACGCGCAGCCTGAATACTTGCCTCGAGTGCGGGTCGCTGGGCGCGACGTTTTGCTAAATCAAGTTTACCGAGCGCCTCAGCCAGGGCATCGAGTGTCAGCCCTGCATCGCCCACCAAACGCGTTGCCTCGTAATTGCGACCCACTTCAGTGCCATCGATATCCAAGTGAATATAGTGCGCATTTTTTGGATATAGCTGCCACGAATCAGTACCGTTTTGATTGGTTCGGTTACCCACTAAAAGCACGACATCGGCTTCGGTGACTAGCTTACGCTGATAGCGCGTAGCACCGTTTGGCCCCATAAAATAGCCAACGACCCCCACGGCGAGTGGATGTCGCTCATCGACAGTACCCTTGCCCATCACGGTGGTAGCCACCGGCAAATGTCCTTCATCCATCAGACGCGTGAGTGCCACGTGACCGTGCGACAGATGGACACCACCCCCGGCGATCACCAGTGGACGTTCAGCTTTTGCTAACAACTCGGCGGCATGACGGACTGCCGAGGGCGAAGCAACCGTTGGGTCTAAGGGAAACTGCCCCAAGCACGCAGTGCGCGTCGAGGGCACCAACGGTTCGGTCAGCACGTCACTTGGAAACATCAACACCACGGGCCCAGGGCGCCCCGAACAAGCCATCGTGAAAGCCTGATCAATATAGTCATCGACTCGACTAGGCTCATTCACGCGGCGCACCCATTTTGAAACTGCGCTGAACATGCCAATGTGATCTAAATCTTGAAAAGCATTTTTATCTGTTTGCAGGCGACTGACATCTTGCACCAAAGCAATCACAGGGATCGACGCCTTAAGCGCCTCAGCAAGAGGTGCCACCAACAACGCTGCGGCCGGGCCATTTTGAGCCGTGACAATACCGGGCTTGCCGGTCAGCCTCGCGTACGCATCAGCCATATAGCCACCAGCGTTTTCGGTGCGATACACAATCTGCTTGATACCACCTGCTTCAGCAGATAACTGAAACATAGTCGGCAGACTTTGGCCAAAGGTGCATTCAACACCATGCCGCTTCAGGGCGCGCACGATCGCGTGCCCCACTGACTCCTGCACATTTAGCCC
The DNA here is from genome assembly GCA_937897265.1 of uncultured Alcaligenaceae bacterium. Lineage (GTDB taxonomy): Bacteria > Pseudomonadota > Gammaproteobacteria > Burkholderiales > Burkholderiaceae_B > Zwartia. Next base: position 318 of record CALCPT010000150.1, on the reverse strand, counting down.
CGTGACAGTCAAAGGGGTGGGAATGGGTTTAGGCGTATTCATAGGGTTCCTGACAAAGAGCAAGTCTTTGAGCGTGCGTTGTCTCGTGATTCGTTTTTTATACTGATATTCACTACCTGCCCTTTATACGACACTTTGGGTCGTTTGGCATCTAGTCTGCGCAACAGAACACGGAGGCAGAGGACTTTTTTTGAGTCGCGTTGTGAACACGCGACTACACGGCTAAATCAACCCTCAAGACGATTGAGAGGGTTGCTCGAAATGGTGAGACTCAACACCTGCCTACAAGCATCAAGCACCTGAAGTGGCGTCACGTTT
>CALCPT010000149.1 GCA_937897265.1 uncultured Alcaligenaceae bacterium | reverse complement strand
ATCGTCCGCGCCCAGCCTATCGGTTTACGGTTGAGGATTCGGTTTACGTGCGCGACGGGTTAGCGGGTCAGGGGATCGGTAGCCTGCTACTCGCTGAAATCATCAAGATTTGCACGGCTAAAGGCTACCGACAGTTGATGGCGGTCGTGGGGGATGCAAGCCCGCCTTCGGTGAGCTTGCATCAACGCCACGGCTTTACGCTTGCCGGTACGTTTAAATCGGTTGGCTACAAGTTTGGCGCTTGGCGCGACACGGCGATGTTGCAAAGGTCGTTAGGCGATGGGGATCTGACTGATCCCGAGTGACTTTTGCTTCAGTTAACGCCCAGTGGCAGGCGGTCAGCTTCAGAAAGAGTATTGGTCTTAATTTAATCATATCCGGTGTTTTTATTAAGTAATATCAGTTTAATTGCTTTATCATATAATTATTATCCGGTTAATTATATTAATTTGATCATGAGCACTTCCAAGGTCACTCCAATTCCTCAATCGTTATTTGATGACTTAGATCTTGAGCTACCTGCGCTTGAGCCCTCGGTGCAGGTGGCGACTAGCTCGAACGACACTCAACCGAGCAAGAAGGCAAAAAAGGGCCAACTGAATAAAAATCAACCTGCGCTTAGTGCTGCGGCCTTAGCGGGGCAAGCATTTTTGCCCGGATTATCGCGGCGAGGGCGCCCACGCTTGCAGACGCCTATCTCAGCCGTTGAACGCACTGCTGAACATCGCCGCAAGCGTCTTGAAGCGGGTGCAAAACGGCTTGAAATGATTTTGGATCGCGACGTCTCGACTGCGCTCGATGCCTTAGCTGAGCATCTCAACGAACCTCGCAGCGAGGTCATTTCAACTTTAATCTTGAAAGCGGCGTCACGCGTGTTGAAGCGCTAGCCGCGTGGTCAATGGTGAAGCTGCTTTAGCACGAGACCGTCACCTTGTTGCGCAACAAAGTTACTAGACGCAGCGACGGTTAGCACCCATAGCTCAGCTTAGCGAACGCCGCCGCGGTTAGCCGGGCCGCCGCGATTCGGGCCTGCGCCTGGGCCTTCTGCACCCTCACGATCAACGCCACCGCGCCCAGCACCCGGGCGACCAGCGCCTGCCCCCGGTGCTGCACCCGCTCCGGGGGCACCCACACCCGGTGCACCGACACCAGGCGCAACACCAACACCCGGCGCTCCAACGCCAGGCGCACCAACACCAGGCGCCACGCCTACCCCTGGAGCACCAACGCCGACCCCGGGTGCGACCCCAACTCCAGGTGCGCCAACGCCAGGACCCGGCAACACGCCAACACCTGGCGCGCCAACATCAACGGGGCGTGCCACGCAGCGAACCGGTACGCCGGGGCTCGTGCAGTACACGACTTGAGCGCTTGCCGTTTGCAACTGTAAGGTCAAGCCAAAGGCAGCGGCCAAAAGGGCTTTCGTAAGTGTGTTTTTCAAGATGTTCTTCCAAAAGGTGAGGGTGTTGAAGAAAGTGAAATCTTTCAGTCGTTTAAGCATAGCCTGTTGTCAATCGCTTTATCCTGCAGTGGCCAGCTTGCGCAAGACTCCGTGCAAAATCATCAGTGCCAAGACCTATTCAAACACAGAAAGCGCAAACAAAGCCCTTTACGCGCAAAAACGGCTTTTTAAGGGTTAAAAGCCGTATGAAAAGGAGTTTTAGTCGCACTTTATGACCAACTATGACCCAAAATGGTAACCGTTCAGACAAGTAATCTATTTGGCGTATTAAAACACTCTATGAACTCTGTGGCACACCACTATATGAAATCTGCAGCACACAGTTGGTGGTACGTCATACACACCAAACCTAAACAAGAAGCGCGAGCACTGCTTAACCTCACCAACCAGGGCTACGAGTGCTTTTTGCCCATGCATAAAAAACAAGTCGTGAGACGCGCGGCGGTTGTCACGCAGGCTGAGCCCTTGTTTTCGCGTTACCTGTTTATACAGTTAGATACCAATTTATCTGGCAAAAGCTGGGGGCCAATTCGCTCGACCTTAGGCGTATCCAAATTAGTCGTGTTTGGCAGCGAACCCGCCCGCGTTGACTCTGGCCTCATCCACTTATTTAAACAGCGCGAATTAAGCATTGCCGACGAAGTGACCCCATTATTTAAAGCCGGTGATCAGGTGGTGGGCATGGGCGGCTGGCAGCTCTACAGCGTGGTCGATGCCAGCCAGCCGGGCGTGCTGCGCAAGGTGGACACCACCCACGTGCCGCTGTCGGCCTACCTGGGCGCGGTGGGCATGCCCGGCGTCACTGCCTGGTACGGTCTGGTGCAGATCATCAACCCCAAGGCCGGCGAGACCGTGGTGGTCAGCGCCGCCAGCGGCGCCGTGGGCCGCAATGCCTATGAGGACGAAGACGTCTCGCTGGAGTTGCTCAAGAGCCTGCGCGAGCCCTACGCGGCGCAACTGGCTGCGCGCTTCAAGCTTGACGATGTGGCCGCCATCCCCACCACGGACGAGGAAGTCCTGCTCAGCGAGGTCGGCCGCAAGCGTGGCGCCGTCATGAGCGGCGGGCGCATCAACATCGCCAAGGCGGCCGAGATCGTGCTGCACGACTTCCGGGCCGGGCTGATCGGTCGCATCACCCTGGAAACCCCCGAGCAGTTCGCACAGTGGTGGGCAGAAGGCCAGGCCAAGGAAGCCGAACGCGAAGCGGCCAAGCTGGCCCGCAAGCAAAAGAAGCACGGCTCCCGCAAGCCTGCTGACGCTGACGCCGACGTGGACGACGACGACGAGGAAGAAGACGAGTCCGACGAAGGATGAGCGACGCCGTCTTCAGCCCGACGGGCTTGAGCCCCACGCCCGAACAGCTGGCCATTCAGCTGGACCGGCGACGCCATGTCATCGTCGAGGCCAACGCCGGTGCGGCCAAGACCACCACACTGGCCCTGCGCCTGGCCCAGGCCCTGACCCGCGGCGCCGAGGTGGATCGCATCCTGGTGCTGACCTACACCGACACCAACCAGCTCGACGCGGCCCACCTGCCCGGCAACGGCGCCTTCGCCGTGGTGGCGGCCGCGACCGTGGTGGCCCGCCGGGCCTCCGTGCGCCCCGGGACCGTGGCAGCCGGTGGCGCCGGCATCGGGCGGCGCAGGTCGAGGGTGAAGCGCTCGGCATCCTCGGCGAGCGCCACGAGCGCCGAGGTGGACAGGTGCGCGGGCAGGTCGACCTCGACCGGAGAGCCGCTGCGGCGGCGCGCGCGCTCGTCGAGCAGCATCCGCACCTCGTCGTCCCACGCCGACCGGTCATGACCCGCGGTGGCC
>CALCPT010000148.1 GCA_937897265.1 uncultured Alcaligenaceae bacterium | reverse complement strand
CAACTAACTGAGCAAAGAATCAGTTTAGCAAATAGACGCGAATTTTCACTGCCATCCTGGCTGGTTTCAGCGACTCCAGCGTTCCTACAAACACCCGCCGGTTCAACCACTCATAGTTGCCGGAAGGCGCTCGAAACTTCACCACAGATCGGGCGTAACGTTGCTCGGGACTGGGCATGTCGATGGTGACCTGATTGTGAACCGTGATGATCACGCCATCATCTGTTTGCATTTCATAAAGCGCATCAAGTTCCTTGATGCCATCAGGCCTCAACAACTGCCGATCGGCACCCCCAGGCAATATCTTGCCTTGCAGCAAAGGGCCTTTGAACTCGCCCCCTCTTATGTTCACAATGTACCGTTGCCCCACTGGGCTTTGGCCCAAGCTTTGGACCTCTTCTATGTCGGCAATGGCTTCATAAACAAAATCGCAGCGTGGCGCATCACTCATGATTCATCCTTCAAAACTTCGAGTACTTCCGATTTGAATTCGCGTCCGTACAAGATGAGCACCACCAAAGCAGTTGCCAGCGCAATAGCTGCAATCATCAGGTCGCCGCCGGTGAGCCGGTGCTGCTGTCCGAGCACATCTTCCCCGCGCACCGCACCGAGTTCGTGGTGGAGTTGCCCCAGGCCGCGCCGTCGCTGGTGCTGGGCTATGGCGACCAGGGACTCTCCGACCTGGCCATTGGCCGGCGTCTGGCTATCGGCAACGGTATCCTCACCTGCGAGGACGATGAACAGGCCTGGGCCCGTGCCAGGGCCTCGGAAGGCGACAAGGGCGGGGCCGCCGCGCGGGCCTGTCTGGACATGGTGGACCTGAAGCATCGCTTCCTGCCCGAACTGGTCAGCATGGAGAAAATCGCCTCCTATTGCCTGACCGAGCCAGGTTCGGGATCCGACGCGGCGTCCTTGGTCAGTCAAGCGGTGCTTGAAGGCAACCACTATGTTTTGAATGGTGCAAAGGCTTTTATTTCTGGGGGTGGCGATACAGACGTGCTGATTGTGATGGCACGCACCGGGGGCAGTGGCCCATCCGGTGTCTCGGCGTTTGTGGTGCCGTCTACGCTCGAAGGGATTAGCTTTGGTCGTAAAGAAAATAAAATGGGCTGGAACAGCCAAAGCACGCGTGCGATTAAATTTGAGAATGTTCGTGTACCAGCCGAGAACCTCTTAGGAAAAGAAGGCGAGGGGTTCAAGATTGCGATGCGCGGCTTAGATGGCGGTCGAATCAATATCGCAACCTGTTCAGTTGGTGCCGCTCAGGGGGCACTTGAGGCTTGTTACACCTACATGCTCGAGCGCAAGCAGTTTAAACAGCCACTGGCAAGCTTTCAGGCCTTACAGTTTAAATATGCAGACATGGCCACCCACACCGTGGCTGCCCGGCAAATGGTGCGTCTTGCAGCCTGCAAGCTCGATGCTGGCTCGGCCGACGCGTCAACCTATTGTGCAATGGCGAAACGCTTTGCGACTGATCTTGGGTTTCAAGTTTGTCTTGAGGCACAGCAATTGCACGGTGGCTACGGTTATTTAAAAGATTATCCACTTGAGCGTTTGGTACGCGACACGCGCGTGCATCAAATCCTTGAGGGGACCAACGAAATCATGCGAGTCATCATTGCTCGCCAACTGCTTGAGAAAGGTGCTGACGTCAGATGAGTACTGTTGAGAACAACAATGAAGTCGTTTTGTTCAATGAACTGAACTGTGCGAATGGTATGCGCATCGGGGTGGCAACACTCAACGCGCCGAAGACCTTGAATGGCTTGTCGCTTGAAATGACACGCTTGCTGGCCACTCAGATTGAGCTTTGGGCCAAAGACCCAGCGGTCGCGTGCCTGCTCCTGAAAGGCGCTGGCGATAAAGCGTTTTGCGCCGGTGGTGATTTGCATGCGCTTCACCACAGCATGATGAGCAATATTGGCAAAGCCGCCATCGACAACACGCATGCTGGAACTTTTTTTGCTGAAGAGTACGCGCTAGATTATCGTTTGCATACGTTTCCAAAACCCATCTTGGTTTGGGGAGACGGCATCGTCATGGGTGGCGGGATGGGGTTGATGATGGGCGCAAGTCACCGCGTCGTCACCGAGACTTCACGCTTGGCCATGCCCGAGATCTCGATTGGTTTGTTTCCCGACGTGGGTGGCACCTGGATGCTGAACCGTTTACCCGGCAAAACCGGTTTATTTATGGGATTGACCGGAGCACAAATTGGTTCGGCCGATGCTTTATTTGCTGGCATGGCCGACTATCACTTAGCTCGCGACACCTGGCCGACCTTACTAGAACAACTCAGCAGTCAACCTTGGGCCCAAAGCAACTCGCAGTCGAACCACAGCAATGAGGTCTTGTTAGATCAAGTGCTTGCTGGGCTGGCTAGCACTCCAGCACTTGCGGTAGGGCCTTTGCAGCAGCACTTGTCATTGATCCGCGCATGTTGCGCAGGTGCAGACCTCAATAAAATTGTTGCGGCGCTTGTGGCACTTGCAGAGCACTCAGATCCTTGGTTGCAGCGCGCGGCGAAGACACTCGCTGCGGGTTCGCCTGGTTCTGCCCGTTTAACGTATACCTTGCTTAAACGAGTCAAACACCTGTCGTTGGCAGATGCCTATCGTGTTGAGTGGGTGGCTGGCCTAATGTGTGCATCACATGGCGACTTTGCAGAAGGCATTCGGGCGCTGTTGATTGACAAAGATAAGCAACCAAAATGGAACCCCGCGACGCTGAATGAGGCAACCGAGGCTTGGGTTGAAAAATTCTTTACTCTGCCTTTTGCCGTTGAGCAGCACCCTTTGTATCGCCTAGGGCAGAGCGCCTAGGCGAGTTTGCTGGTCGGATAAAAGGGCTTAAGCGGGCCTGTTTGAGTACGGTAGG
>CALCPT010000147.1 GCA_937897265.1 uncultured Alcaligenaceae bacterium | reverse complement strand
AACACAAACTCTTGCCCGGCAGACCAGTGCATCGTTTCTCTGATTTCTTTTGGGATAGAGATTTGGAACTTACTAGATAGCGTTGCGGTATTGGACATTTCTGGCTACTCATTGATCGATGCGCTTTCAGTAAGAATATCGATCCTTACATGATTAGTCAAGCCGCAGTTATGCCCATCGACAGGCTGGGCCTGGGAACTTGTGCCCGAAACAAGTGCTAGAAGACGGTTTCTTGCCGCATAGTTACCGGTAAAAAGACCATCGTTATCGCGGGCAGATCTGGTCACTTAACGGGACAAAACAGTCTGCATATTTGCTGACTGACTCGTGTGCTCAACAAGCCATTTTTGGATCAGCGCTGCGACTGCATCTGAGTTACGATCCATCATCGGCATGTGACTGTTGCCCCGCAACCCAGCGGCGGGCAAGTGCAATAGATCCGCGCGCGCCTCATGCTTTAACAGTTGCTCGCGAAAGTTTTCCTGGTGCTGATAGATTTTTGACCAAAAGGGCACCTCATTAACATAGTCACCCCATACCCAGAGCGTCGGAATATTTTTGAACGCGCTGAGGTCGGTGTGTGCCGGATCGGGTGAGCCATGGGGCTCAACCAATACCAAGGCTTTAACGTTATCTGGATTGTTCAAGGCGGCTTGAAGGCCAAAGTAGCCGCTTTGACTGTGTACCACGATCACACAAGGGCCCATCTTTTGCACATAGGCATCGTAGGCTTTTTGCGTGGCGGCATCATTCGTGAGCCAGCGCGGCACTGCTTGTTTGGCGAGCTGGTCAAAGGCCTCAGTCGGAAATTCATTTTGAGGATAGGCGAGGCGCTCAGCAGAGTCAGGGTGATAGGTGGGGCCGATTCGAAAAAGCTCCCAAGCCTGATTTTTGGTTCGAAACACGGGTTCAGTTTGAAAGATTTCTGGATAACGTGCCCATGACGCACGACCACGCTCAACAGCGTCGCTCACGTAGGTATCCCAACCCGCTCGTAAAAAATACATCTGCCAACCTGGGTTGCCATCAGGCTTTGTTTCGTAGGTAACACCCGTGAGGCCGCCACCGTGCCAAAGCAAAAGAGGAAGCTTAGATTTTGGTTGTGCAAGTTTGATGAAGTGAACATACATTTGTTCGACTTCGACCTCGCCGTTGGGGTCGACAACTAGCGGCAAGCCTTTGGTGCTAAACGCCATCTCTTTGATCGGCAAGCCCGCTAAGGTGACTTGTCGTCCGCCAAGGTGAAAGCTCCCGATCTCTTTGA
>CALCPT010000146.1 GCA_937897265.1 uncultured Alcaligenaceae bacterium | reverse complement strand
CATCCAAATTAAAAGGGAAATTACAATTCTCTGCGATAACATTTCCTCTGGTCAGCTTACAAATTTGTGGCTCATTCGAAGATTTTTTCGTGACTTCACAGAACAAATTGTTCAACTCAGACAAGAAAATAGGATGCGCTGATCTATGCAAAATGTCTGCGAGAGAACTTGATTTTTTTGTGGCTGGAAGACAATTGTCTGCTCTAAAATTTAGTTTGATGTTTAATATTTTTAATCCTGAACTCAAAGAGAGGGCAAATCAAATAAAAAATCAAAAAAAGCAAACCAAAAAAACCAACATTGCCGACCATACCCTTGCCCCTCGACTTTGATGCGGCAGCCTATTTGCATTTGAATAAAGACGTAGCCGCCTCAGGGATGGACCCGATCACGCATTACACGACGCATGGTTATCTTGAAAAGCGGCCCTACAAAATGAGCCTGCCCGAAGACTTCAACGCCATGAATTATCTTGAGCTCAACCCTGATGTCAGACAAGCGGGTTTGACTGCTGCCGAGCATTACATGTTGCACGGCTTTCGCGAAAAACGTCGTTATAAAGTTGACCCGACTTAGATGTTGACGCACGACAGCTACGCAGTTCAACCTAGTCGAATTTATATCGTTGAAGAAGGGCCTAATCCTTCGACGGATTATTTTATTTTGCCGCTTGTGACGCGTACATACGCGACAGTGCTGCGGTGTAGTTGGTCACAGCTACCTAACGTCGCTGATTTACACGGTGCGTGCGTCATTTTTATTCGATACGTGACTGCTGCATGGCGGACTCTAATTGAACAGACCAAGCACTCGCTGGCGCGCCTGATTTACTTTATGGATGACGATCTGTTTGACTGGCGAGCAGCCAAAGGCTTGACGTGGCGCTATCGTTTTAAGCTGCTTAAACGTGCAACTTGGCAACGCAAATGGCTGCTTAAGATGCAACCCGAGTTGTGGGTATCTACTCCTTGGTTGCAACAGAAGTACGCACAGTACAAGCCCTGCTTGGTGCTACCCGCCCCGTTGAATCCGGCCAATTATTGCAATAAATTGCCAAATCACGCAGATTCGGCAAACGTAGAAATTAAGCATTCTGACAAAGTTGTGGCCAAAAAGTGCAATATCTCAGCGAGAGATGGTGCAACAGATCTGACCAAGGATTGTGTCGTCTTCTATCACGGCACTGGTTCGCACCAAGCCGAGATTGAGTGGTTACTACCAGTGATTGAACAGGTCTTAGCCGTCAACAACAGCATCAGCTTTGAAATCATCGGCAACGCCAAAACGCACAAACTTTACGACCACCTGAAGCGTGTCACCGTGATCCCGCAAATGAAGTGGCCAACGTATCAAGACTTTATCAAGCAATCCGGTCGGCATATCGGCTTAGCCCCGATGCTTGACCACCCCTTTAATCAAGCGCGTTCGTACACTAAGTTTTTTGATATTCATCGTGCAGGCGCCGCCGGCATCTATGCTGAGCAAGGCCCATGGCGAAAATTTATTGAACCAAGCAAGCAAGGTGTACTGGTGCCGATGCGGGTGGCGAGTTGGGTCAGTGCGATCCTGGATTTGGCGGCAACTCAAGCACTGCGCGCAAGTATCTTGAAGGCGGCGAGTGACACCATTCATGAGCTTTTGAGTGAGGCGCAAATTCATAGCTTTGAGGTGAAGGCACAACGTCAAGCCCCTGAGGGCAGACACTCGGATCAGCGCAATGCCCACTGACCTTTCTCT
>CALCPT010000145.1 GCA_937897265.1 uncultured Alcaligenaceae bacterium | reverse complement strand
TTAGCGAGTGCATCAGCAGCGTCTTTTTTATATTTATCAATCTTTAAAAACTTCTGAAGGTTTTCATCCATTTTATTGGTTTGAAAATGCTGAAACAGCAATACCGTTAAAAAAGTAGCCAGTGCAATTATACCCAGCCGCAGCCACACATTTCGCATAATGGTTACGATGGTAATAAATATGGATATACAGCCCCCCACTACCGGTGCCAGAAAAATGAACAATACTGTTTTCAGGATAATGCTGGTTTCAACAATTTTACTCCAGCTGAATCCAATGCCTTTAAGAGATAATGCATGTGCAATAGCAGCGCCGGCAAAACCACCAATTAATGTATGTGAGGATGAAGAAGGAATGCCAAACCACCAGGTAATCAAGTTCCATGAAATGGCGCCACTGAGTGCGCCAAATATTACCGCATTATCAATAATTTCTTTTGAAATAATGCCTTTTCCAACCGTGTTAGCAACATGCAGACCGAAAAATAAAAAGGCAACTAAATTAAAAAATGCTGCCCAAACCACAGCCGCTTGTGGCGTAAGTAATCGGGTTGAAACCATCAGTGCGATAGAGTTTGCTGCATCGTGAAAGCCATTCATGAAGTCAAACACGAGTGCTAGCAACACAAGAAAAGCGAGAACGGTGAGACTGATATTGAGGGTCTGCATAAGTTTTAAATGAATAGATCAGCAAATACAATTATGCATTCTCTACAATGATGCCCTCGATAATATTGGCTACATCTTCACAGCGATCAGTCACTGACAGGCGCAGGTATTCAATGCTTCGTCCGAAGCGATCGATTAAGGGTGCGGGTGTCTGAGTCATAGTATGAAAGCGTATCAATAAGATCGTGCAGATATGTCCGTAGAATTACTGTACTCTTAATTTAGGCTTTGGTGCATGGCGACCATGAGGGTTATCAGGTTATCTAACGACAAGATGTCTGTGCTGCGCTCAAATAACGTTGCGTGAATGGGCGTAGTCAGGTGCGTACCGAGTGCGGTTCTTAGAGGATTTGTGTGTATAAGTCATTGATTTTATTTGTATTTATATTTTTTTATTCGCTGCAATCGAGCGCCAGCGACGCACGCTTGGCGGTTGCCAGCAATTTTGTCAATACCGCACAAGTCCTAGTACTGAAGTTTTCAGAGCAAAGCCCCTACAAGCTCTCGATCAGTGCAGCCTCAACCGGTAAGTTTTACGCCCAGATTCGTCAGGCCGCCCCGTTTGATGTTTTCTTATCTGCTGACCGGCAGACCCCTGAGCGCCTGGCCAACGAAGGTTTGGCTGTCAAAGAGACCTTGTTTGACTACGCTCGTGGTCGCCTCGTATTTGTTAGCCAAGTCCCCAGCTCAAGCGTTTCGGCCGAACAGCTGCTACGTCAAGCGCAATTCAAAAAACTTGCGATGGCGAATCCCGAGTTAGCACCCTACGGTTTAGCCGCCAAACAAACGCTCGAGGCCTTAGCATTATTGCCCAAGGTGCAGGCGCGTTTAGTGATGGGTGAAAACATAGGCCAGGCCGCGCATTTTGTTTTTAGCGGTAATGCCGACGCGGGTTTGTTGCCGCGTGCATTTGCACTTGAAACGCCCGAACAAAAAAAGCTTTACCAAAACAGTTGGTTGGTGCCTGAGTCATTGCATCAGCCAATTATCCAAACGGCGGTGTTATTGACCCGTGGTCAACACAACCCGGCGGCAAGGGCGTTTATGCAATATTTGCAACAGCCCGAAGCACAAGGCATTATTGCAAGCCATGGCTATAACTAAATTCTGCGACGCACCGCGATGACAGCTATTTTGGCTGCCCTGTGGGTGACTCTCAAGCTTGCAACCCTGACGACAGTGATTTTGTTGTTGTTGGGTACGCCACTTGCCTGGTGGCTGGCGCGCACGCGTTCACGTTTGAAAGCACCGCTCTCTGCAATTGTGGCACTGCCGATGGTGTTGCCGCCAACCGTACTCGGATTTTATTTGTTGGTCATGTTGGGGCCAAACGGGCCGCTGGGTCAGCTGACGCACACACTAGGTTGGGGCTCGCTAGCGTTTACGTTTTGGGGGTTGTTGTTGGCGTCAGTGTTGTATTCGTTGCCGTTTGTGGTGCAGCCCCTGCAAGCCGGTTTTGCAAGTTTAGACACCTCAATCTTGGAGGTGGCCGCAACGCTGCGCGCATCACCTTTTGATCGTTTTAAAACGGTGGTGATCCCGCTGTGTCGCCCGGCATTTATTACTGCGACGAGATCGGAAGAGCGTCGTGTAGGGAAAGAGTGTCTTCGCCTGTGTAGATC
>CALCPT010000144.1 GCA_937897265.1 uncultured Alcaligenaceae bacterium | reverse complement strand
GTTCAATTAAACGACCCTCTTCTGCGATCAAAATAAACTCGGCTGGGGAAACCACACCAAAAACATCATCATCCCAACGGGCGAGCGCCTCGAAACCAATGATTTTCCCGGTCCGCATATCAACTTCGGGTTGATAAAATGGTTTCACTAAATCAGACGTAATCGCCAAAGAGAGCTTTTCTTCAAGAAACCGCCTGCGCGACACCAAGTCACCCAACGCCTCAGTAAACCATGTCAAACGCGCTCGGCCCTGTTCCTTTGACAATTGCAGCGCGGCATCTGCTGCGAGCAGCAATTCGTTAAGCGTTTTTGCCTGGTCTGGATACACCGCGCCGCCAGCGCTTAAACTCAAAGAATATGACTGCTCGTCGACCATCGTCGGAACACTCACCACAATATGGGACAGCGCTGCCTTTAGTTGATCAAGAAATTGCACCTGCTCAACCTCAACTACAGCAATGAACTCATCACCTGAACGCCGGCACAGGATCGAACCCTTAGGCAAGACCATTTCAAGATAAGCCGAGACCTGAGCGATCAACTTGTCGCCGTTCTCTGGTCCGTGGCGGTCGTTAATCGTTCGCAGACGGTCAATATTTAAAAACAGAAACAGAAATTGCTTGTTGTTGAGTTCGGGGTTCGCAATGCGTTCTTGCAACGTCTGACTAAACATCGCGTAGTTTGGCAACTGAGTGAGACGATCTGTCGTGGTGAGTTGGCGTAGCTTCGCCTCAACCTCTTTGGTGTGGCGGATATCTGCAAAAATTGATACGTAGCCTTGGCGTACGCCCTGCTCATCGAGAATTTTTGAAACCGACAACAGCACTGGGATCGCGCAATCATTGCGATCGACGAAGACGGTTTCTCCGCGCCAGTGGCCAAGGTCAATTAGCCCGTCTCGAATTTGAACCGAACTGTTTTGTGCCGCATTATTGCGATAGAGCATACCGGCGGGGCGGCCAATCAGCTGCTCTCTGGCATAGCCCGTTATCTTCAACAACTGCGGGTTGACATCGACAATCTTTCCATCAATATCACTCACTAAGATCGCTTCGCCTGCTGTCGTAAAAACATGGTCGGTAATGCGAAGCTTACCGATTTTTCCTTGCTGCTCAAGCAAGAGTGCATGGATTGACTCTGTCACATGAGTGATCATGTCTTTCGGGGCGTCTGCGGGTAAAAGCACACTCTTTCCGGCAACGATATCGTGGCTTAACGCGACGATATCGTGCATGCGGGTATGAATATCTTTCGAGAAACTACGCAACTGAGCTTGATTGAGGTACATCACCGCGCCAGTCGCAGCCACAATGACGAATGCACACAGCGCCACCCAAACCAGCGAGGCGTCTACGTAAATTGTCCAGCCTAACCCGCACAAGAGGAGCACCAGACCAAACAACAGCGCATACATGCGCTTGGCGATCCAGACTGCAACCTCACTGCCCACATTTTGTACGGCCATTTCTTGCATCCCAAGTTCGCCAAGGGCAAACCTTAACAGCGTTCGACCCGAAACTGCCCCATGCGCGAGGCGATAACTGCAAAGTTCACAGAGCCTTGCACGATTCGGCAGTTTTATGCGCAAAATGCCAAGTCACATTCATGTCAGACCACACAGAGACACTCAGCATCCGTCAAAATACGCCGCCGACGAATGAAACAATCAAGCGGTCACCCCACAATACTTGCCAACACACCACCTACTGAATTGAATCTTTTGCAGCGGGTTGCTGCAATACGCGTTCAGGAATTTCCCAGATCACCAACTTGGGCGGAGTTTTTTTAAAGGCAACGCTCGAAAGATAGGCGTTCATCGCGCCAGAGAAATCACCGCCACTGCGCGCGAGGTTCGCGACTTTTGCGCCTAACTCTTTTTCAATAAAGGGCACAAAGTTTGACGTGCGCGAAAACGAAGTACCGATCACAACAACATTGGGAAGGTCGGCATCGCCAAACAAATCGTCTGTTTGTGAGTTTGCAGAGGACGTCGACGAAGCCCCAAGAGTATTTTTTGTCTGCTCAGCAACTTTGAAACTAGTCTCTTGGGCAAGGTCTTGCTCTGGCTGCAGGGCCGTCGACAACCAGTCAACACCAGCCAGGCGGATCAGATCACCCGAGCGACGGCTTTCGGTACGCTTGTCAATGACCAACGACTGCGTTGGGCTAGCCACAATCCTTAAGCGTTGCACTTCGGCGCTGACGGCAACTGCCGCGGCCTGTGCACCCTGCTCCGTCCAGTGCGAGTCGGATTTCAAAAAGGCAGCTGCGTGCTTTTGCTTAAATGCCGTTAGCGTATCAGTCAGATCTAACGCATCAACACCCGCAAGCTTAAGCTCTGACACCCACTGAGTCGCACGCGTGGCGTAGCGGCTCGGACGATGCAACATACCGAGCTGCGACGCTTCAATACGTGATTTATCTGGCACGACGACCACGAGTAGCTTGATTCCTTTTGCGGACAAGGTCTTTTGAACCTTCAAGACGTCTGCTTTGCGTTGGGCCGCGTTACGCTGTGGTTGATCGTGCACGGTGAGTTCATCATTTAGAAACAGCCAGCCAGCGGTACCCCGCCGCACACGTGGACCCAAGTCGCCTGCCACCACCCAACTCACACCGCGTTCGATCCGAGCTGCATTTGAAGGCACCGGGGCGTCTGCGAGCGCCAGCGCA
>CALCPT010000143.1 GCA_937897265.1 uncultured Alcaligenaceae bacterium | reverse complement strand
GCCCTACCCGCTCGCCCTGGACCGCTATCCGCGGATTGCTTGGCCTGTCGATAATGAGTGTTGGCATCGTCGCGGGCTACGCGAGCGCTGAAGAATTGCCCTCCTTTGCTGAGGTAAAAGCCTCGCATGAGCCCTCTGATATGCGTATCCTCGATCGTCACGGTGAACTCATTCATCGAGTCCGCACGAACCAAGGCGTGCGCCGGGGACAATGGATTTCACTTGACGCGGTGTCACCGGCTTTTCGTCACGCAATTTTGCTCAGCGAAGATAAACGCTTTTATGAGCACAGCGGCATCGATTGGCGCGCAGTGTCTTCTGCCGCGTGGGGCAACCTTTGGAATCAAAAGACCCGCGGGGCCTCGACGCTAACCATGCAGCTAGTTGGTTTATTAGACGAAGACTTAAAAAGCAAAAAGGCTGGGCGCACCTTCACGAAAAAAGTTGAGCAATCGATCTCAGCAGAGTGGCTTGAACGAAAATGGCGTAAAGACCAAATTCTTGAGGCTTATCTCAACCTTGTGCCTTTTCGGGGTGAGACGGTTGGCATTGATGCCTTGAGCCAAACATTGTTTGGCAAGGCTGCACAAGGACTAAACAATCAAGACGCTGCAATCGCAGCGGCACTGGTACGCGGACCAAATGCAATGCCGGTCGAAGTGTCTCGACGCGCGTGTGGCGTACTGCGTTTAATCGAAGCGAACGCGCCTGAAAATGTATGCGACGGGCTTGAGCAGATCGTTTACCAAGCGCTGCAACGTAAGGCCTTTGAACCGAGTACTGGCATTGCTCCGCAGGTGGCGCGCTATAGCGTCGCCGAATGGCGACGCTCAAAGTCAGCGACCACCCCGCTCAGCACTTCAATCAAAACGACTCTTGACGCCTCGACTCAACGTATGGCGGTTCAAGCCCTTCAAGGGCAGTTACGCGAATTACGCAAACGCCAGGTAGAGGATGGTGGCGTCATCGTGCTAGATAACAAGACGGGCGAGGTGTTGGCCTGGGTTGGATCTTCAGGTGCATTGAGCAAGGCTCAAAGCGTTGATACGGTGCTTGCCCTACGACAACCTGGTTCGACCTTAAAGCCTTTTCTCTATGCGCAAGCCATTGCTGAACAGCGCCTCACCGCTGCGAGCCTGCTAGATGATTCGAGTGCGCAGCTTCAAACTGGGGCTGGGCTGTATATCCCTCAAAACTACGATCACTCGTTCAAAGGCTGGGTCTCAGCGCGCACGGCGTTGGCCGCCTCGCTCAACCTGCCAGCGGTACGCACCTTAATGATGGTCACCCCAGAGGCCTTCGCGCAACAGTTAAAACGTATTGGTTTGCCCTTAAAGCAGTCAGGTGATTATTACGGCTACAGCCTCGCACTCGGCAGTGCAGAGGTGTCATTACTCAATTTAAGCAATGCCTATCGAACACTGGCAAACGCGGGGCGCTACACACCACTGACTGCCCTGCTTGGCCCTGCCCTTGGCGGGCTCAGCCTTGAGCGTGCGTCACCACTCAGCTCTGAGCAACAGGTCCTAGATGCAGGTGCCGCCTTTATTGTCAGCGATATTTTGAGTGACTCTTATGCGCGAGCCAGCACCTTTGGCACAGACAGCGTCTTGAACACTCGTTTTTGGAGTGCTGTGAAAACCGGCACCAGCAAAGACATGCGCGATAACTGGGCCTTGGGTTATTCAGAGTATTACACAGTGGGTGTGTGGGTGGGTAATGCCAACGGCGCACCCATGTGGGACGTTAGCGGTACCACTGGCGCCGCGCCGGTGTGGGCCGAGGTGATGTCATATCTGCACCGTACAAAATCTAGTCACCCTAAGCCGCCCCCAGGCGATGTCATCAATCAAACCGTTGAGCTGACCAACGCAAGTGGCAAGCCCCTTGAGGCGCCACATCAAGAGTGGTTTATCCAAGGTACCGAGCAAGCGCTCTTCACCTTGAATCGTACAGATCTTCAACTCATTGAAGCAAGCCAACCCAACGCCCGAATCGTCATGCCGACTCAGGGCACCATTTTGGCGCTTGACCCAGACATACCTAGCTCCGCTCAACACGTGACGCTCAAAGCAGACCAGTTTGGCGCTCAACATTCGTTGCGCTGGACGATTAATGACAAAGTTTTGTCAGGCGGAAACAGCACAACTTGGCAACCTAGACCCGGACGACACAATATTGCACTGATCGACAGTAACGGCGTCACTCTAGATCGAATCAACATCGAGGTTAGAGGCGCCGTTAGCACACCGTAAGCTCTGATATAATTTTCGACCAAGCCGATGTAGCTCAGTTGGTAGAGCAGCTCATTCGTAATGAGAAGGTCGACAGTTCGATTCCGTTCATCGGCACCAAAAACTCTTATGCACACTGCTGTATGAGAGTTTTTTTTATTCAAAATATCATCTGAATAATAGTGCGGCTTCGCGCACTTTGACGTTATCATTACTCAAAATACCAAAAGCCAAGCGCGTGACTAACCGTCAATGTTTGGCGACCACGGAGACAGAATATATGCGCCCGCTTGGCTTATCTTGGGCTGTGAGACGGCTCGCGCAGCGTTTCGCAGCAGTCACTTTAAGTTTGCCCGCCTTAGTGGCGTTGTCCGTATTGGTTGCCTCACCCGCACAAACATACGCACAACAGCAATCTTATCCATCCAAACCGATCCGTCTGGTACTGCCTTTTGCTGCGGGTGGCGGAGCCGATAACAACGCTCGAATCATAGCTGAACCTCTTTCGCAGCGGCTCGGCCAACCAATCATCATTGACTACAAACCCGGAGCGGGTGGTACCCTTGGCGCCAACATCGTCGCCAATGCGGCACCTGACGGTTATACCTTGTTGTACGCCACACCTGGTCAGCAAATGACTAACCCGCACTTGATGGACAAAATGCCCTACGACGCACTCAAGAGCTTTGCCTCAGTGTCACAAGTCATACAAGGTAGCAACGTCTTGGTTGTGAATAAAAACTTACCCGTAAATTCGGTTGCCGAATTAATTGCGCTAGCCAAGGCCAAACCAGGTACCATTAACTTCGCAAGCTCTGGTATTGGTTCGTCCAGCCATCTTGCAGGCGAACTATTCAAGTCGATGGCTGGTATCGATATCGTGCATGTCCCGTATAAAGGCTCAGGGGCTGCAATCACTGAAGTCTTGGGCGGATCGATTCAGATGACAATCGATACGGTGTCTGTTTATCTGCCGCAAATCAAAGCGAATAACGTCAAGGCATTAGCAATTTCAACGCTTGAGCGCAACCCTATCTTGCCCGAGCTGCCACCCATCGCTGACACTCTACCCGGCTTCGCTGCAGCTCCCGTCAACTACATCACTGCACCGGCAGGTACGCCTCGCCCTATCATCGAACGTCTGAATCGTGAGATCAATATCGTGCTGAAGCTGCCGGCTGTACATGAACAATTTGCGCAAAACGGAGCAACCGAGAAAGGCAGCACCCCTGAGGACATGGATGCGCTGATTCGATCGGAGTCTGCCAAATGGAAAAAAATTATCGATCAGTCGCGCGCAACTGCAAACTGACATAAACACATCGCCATGTCTTCCAGAGCCACCAAAACCTGCCAAAGCCCATGAGCACATTCTCTCGCAAGTTGATCGTTGGACTATTAGGCTGGTTCAGCGTTTCAGCCTCGGTGCTTGGTGCTGCGTACCCTGACAAGCCAGTCACCATCGTCGTGCCCTACACCGCGGGCGGCGTCACGGATGTATTCGGTCGGGCCATCGCGATGAAACTCTCTCGCAAATGGGAACAAACGGTGATTATTGACAACCGAGCAGGCGGTGGCACGATCATCGGCACCCAGCACGTCAGTCGTGCAGCGCCTGATGGCTACACATTGTTATTAACGAGCTATGGCTTTACCTCGAATCCTATTCTTCGTAAAAGCTTACCCTATGATCCAGCCTCACTCACTCCACTTTTATTGATCGGCACATCGACTAACATGTTGGTCATCAATGCCAAATTGCCCTACAAAGATCTGGCTGATTTATTGAAAATGGCACGTGAGAAGCCTGGCGCTTTGATATTAGCCTCGTCGGGCAATGGTTCGAGCCCTCATGTCGCAGCCGAACTCTTTGCCAAAGCCA
>CALCPT010000142.1 GCA_937897265.1 uncultured Alcaligenaceae bacterium | reverse complement strand
AACAAGCGCATTTAAGCCGTGTCAGAGATCATTTTTGGGTGCATAGGGGTAAACCGACCGCATCCTGTGCCCGCCGGGGGCGGGCACAGGATAACCAGGGAGCACAGGACCACCAGATCACTGATTACATGGAGCACAGTAAATTTTTTTTAACTCATTGATATATATAGTTAAAAATAATTTAACTTATATTTTTTAATGCATTTGAATGTATCAAGATGCGATAAAAATATTCTACTCGGTAATTGAGTTACCTTTATTAGACGATCACTCGGACTCAAAAGCGGTGCTTTAATCATAGCGAATTGGACTTTTTTGACCTAAAATTTGGTTATTGCAAATCAACAATTTAAAGGTTGCCAAATGACTGCATTATCAGCAGCGAAGAAAATTTCCAAGGGCCAAGAAAAGGCAAAAGCGCTGCGTGACAGTTGCTGGCCAGACTTGGACGATGAAAAGCTTTGGAACCGAAAGCTTGTCAAGGGATTTACCACCATCCCCAGGACGATGCCTCTGATCATGAACATCATCGATTCGCTGACCAAGAACAAACCTGCGGGCCTGGTCTATTTCGTTTTGTGGTGCCGCACCTTCGACGAGTCGCTGTTGGCCATCGACAACCCTATGACCCTAGCTTATGAATCGGGGTTTACCGGCGAAAGAGCCCTTAGTACCTGGAAAGACCGGATGCGTTCGTTGGTCGAGCTGGGCTTTATCGATGCCAAGCAAGGCCCGACCGGTCCGCACCACTATGTGTTGCTCTTTAACCCCCACAAGGTGGTCTGGAACCTGAAGGATCGTATTCAGGAGGGGATGTTTAGGGAGCTTCAAACCCGTGCCATTGCTATTGGCGCAAGCGACATGGAGCCCGCAAAGGCTGCCGAAACTGATCCAGCGAAGTGAACTCACAAGAGGACAACATGATCAAACCATTGGAAAACGATAGCTGTGAAGCAGTTCAAGCCTACTTTACGGTGTATCAGGTGTCAGTCGCTGCAGCGCTTTGGTGCGGCATTGCTCCCGAAGACGTGCAAGAAAGTTTAGCAATATGCACCACGCCGTCACGTGGCGTATTCAAGCATCCCTACATCCCTTGCCTTGAGCCTCGGTGCCGCGCAATCCACGATGCTATCGACAAAAGGCTCCTGCCCTGTAGTCGCGAAAACGGTAATGTTGTTGAGGAGCACGTTGCCGTTGAAAGACGGCACGTCTCACGCCAGCACCTCAAGGACTGGATCGCGGCGCAGTTCCCGTCTGATAAACCTGCGTTCTTGTTTGACGACATCGAACGTGATATTCACTCGGCGATAAGCGCCGATGCATATCGCTCGCTGCAAGCTGACCGTGAAGCGCTTCAGGCCAAAATCGAGAAGGCGCGAGAAGAGTATAAAAAACTGCGGGCCGAAAAAAATCAAATCGCGGCAGACAACCTGTCAT
>CALCPT010000141.1 GCA_937897265.1 uncultured Alcaligenaceae bacterium | reverse complement strand
CATTCAAGTTCTTCTTGTACACCCTGATGGGTTCGTTACTCACCTTGGTGGCCTTTTTGTACCTTTGGAACGAAGCTGGTGGTTCCTTTGATATTCAAACTTGGCACGAGTTGCCGTTGGCGTATACGCCGCAGGTTTTAATCTTCTTTGCGTTCTTGGCCGCCTTTGCTGTGAAGGTGCCGATGTGGCCAGTGCACACGTGGTTGCCCGATGCGCACGTTGAGGCACCTACGGGCGGTTCGGTGGTGTTGGCGGCCATCATGCTCAAGCTCGGCGCGTATGGCTTTTTAAGGTTGTCGCTGCCGATTGTGCCCGATGCTTCCGTGGGTATGTCTGGCATCATCATTGCGCTGTCGTTGATCGCTGTGATCTATATCGGCATGGTCGCGATTGTGCAAGATGACATGAAAAAACTCGTGGCGTACTCGTCGGTCGCACACATGGGTTTTGTGACCTTGGGTTTCTTTATCTTCAACACCGCAGGTGTTGAGGGTGCGATTGTGCAGATGGTGTCGCATGGCTTTGTTTCGGCCGCGATGTTCTTGTGTATTGGTGTGTTGTATGACCGCATGCACAGCCGTCAGATTGCCGATTATGGTGGCGTGATCAACACGATGCCCCGTTTTGTGACCTTCTTTGTCTTGTTCTCAATGGCCAATGCTGGCTTGCCTGCGACCAGTGGTTTTGTAGGTGAATTCATGGTCATTATGGGCGCCGTGCAGTTCAATTTCTGGATCGGTTTGTTGGCAGCAACTGCCTTGATCCTTGGGGCCTCGTATTCTTTGTGGATGGTCAAACGGGTTGCCTTTGGCGATATTGCCAACGATCACGTGCGTGATTTGAAAGATCTGTCGAATCGCGAATTTTTGATTCTCGGGATCATGGCACTTGCCGTGCTCTACATGGGTATTCATCCCAAGCCCTTTACTGATGTGATGCACATCTCAGTTGAGGCCCTGTTGCAACACGTATCCAATTCAAAACTGTAAGCCCCGCCATGATGCAATCTCAATTCGATTTCGGCCTGGCCGCACCAGAAATTATTCTGACAGTAATGGGCATGGTCATTCTGATCCTTGACGCGCTCAGCAGTGGCGCGCGTCGCACGCTCGCCTACGGGTTGTCTTTGGTGACTTTGGCTGTGCTGGCCGTGGTCTCTTTTTGGCAGTGGAACATGGGTTTAGTGGGCGAGACATTCTTCGGGATGTATATCGCTGACCCCTTAGCGCATTTGTTAAAAATGGCGTCTTATCTTGCGGTTGCGCTCACCTTGGTCTATGGCCGTGAGTACATGCAGTCGCGCGATATGTTGCGCGGTGGCGAGTTTTATGTGCTGGTGCTGTTTGCCTTGCTCGGGCAAATGGTGATGATCTCTGCCGGCAACTTCTTAACCATCTATCTGGGCCTTGAGTTGATGTCTTTGGCACTGTATGCCCTGGTTGCGATCCGTCGCGACCATGCACAGTCAACCGAAGCTGCCATGAAATATTTTGTCCTTGGCGCCTTGGCTTCAGGCTTTATGTTGTACGGCATGTCAATGCTGTACGGTGCGACGGGTAACCTTGATTTGCGCAACATTGCTGATGCAGTGAATTCGGGTCAGATCGATTATCTGCCTCTCACCTTTGGCGTGGTGTTTTTGGTGGCAGGTTTGGCCTTTAAATTGGGCGCGGTGCCGTTTCATATGTGGGTGCCCGATGTATATCAAGGTTCGCCAACGGCAGTCACCTTGGTGTTGGCAGCAGCGCCTAAACTGGCGGCCTTTGCGATTACCTTGCGTATTTTGGTAGTGGGTTTGGGCGATTTGACCGGCGACTGGCAACCCATGTTGTTGATTTTGGCCTTTCTGTCGTTGGCCATCGGTAACCTCACTGCCATCATGCAGACCAACTTTAAGCGGATGCTGGCCTACTCAACTATCTCGCACATGGGCTTTATTTTGTTGGGCTTGGCCTCAGGCTCGCTAGATGGTGACAAGCAGTTTGATACTGAGTCGTATGGCTCGGCCCTGTTTTATATGCTGACCTATGTCTTGACCACCCTTGCGTCGTTTGGCTTGATCATGCTGATGACCCGCGAAGGTCACGAGTGCGAAGAAATCAGTGACCTGAAAGGCTTGAATCGCCGTAGCCCTTGGATGGCGGCCTTGCTCTTGGTACTGATGTGTTCGTTGGCGGGCTTGCCTCCTTTAGTTGGCTTTGATGCCAAGCTTTTGATTTTGCAGACTCTGCTGAAGTCGGATCGCCTCTGGTTGGCTGTCGTCGCAGTACTGTTCTCGCTGATCGGCGCCTTCTATTACTTGCGCGTGATCAAAGTGATGTACTTTGACGAACCCGAAGCGGCGACTCCGACCATGGCGTCAGTGCCCTGGGTTCCTCGCGGTCTGATCATCGTAAACGGGTTGGCGGTGTTAGTGCTTGGCCTGATGCCAAATGGCTTGTTGGTGCTGTGCTTGCAAGCCATGCGTGCGACCTTGGCGTTTTGAGTTAACCCCTCGCATGAATCAAACCGCAGCTGTCTGGCTCTTGATTCTGCTGGCTTTTATAGCGGCAAATGTGCCGTTTCTTAACAATCGAGTGTTTGCAGTGTGGCAGCCCAAGAGTCTGCCGCTGCCAAAGGCCTTTTGGTTGCGAGTGTTCGAACTGTTTGTGCTGTACTGCTTGGTAGGCGCAATCGGAATTTCGTTTGAGCGTTTAATTGGCAACGTCTTTACGCAGCGCTGGGAGTTCTATGCCATCACGCTTAGTCTGTTTGTGGTGATGGCGTTTCCGGGTTTCGTGTTTCGCTATTTGTTGCGTCGCGCTTAGTCGATCACTGCAAAACCGATTGTTTGGGATGAAGGCGTCGCACTAGTCCAAAACAGAATGACGCTCACAGACAGACAGTCTGCGACTAATTTTCAAACCAGTTTAAAACTCCGTCAAGCCCTGCAAAATTTAACGCGTAATTTGCCTGAGCGCGCACCACGGGTTTAGCGCGATACGCCACTGAATAGCCCGCTAAGCCCAGCATCTTCAGGTCGTTAGCTCCATCCCCAATTGCAATAATCTGCTGCGTTTGCGCGCCAAGGGCTTGGGCAAACGCCGCTAGGGTATCTGCTTTGCCCTGTGCATCCAGAATCCGACCGTTGACTTTGCCCGTGAGTAGGCCATCCTCTTGATCGAGCACGTTGGCGTGCGCTGCATCAAGGCTTAAACGGGCTTTGAGTTTCTCGGTAAAAAAGGTGAAGCCACCCGACACTAGTAAAACTTTGATCCCAGCTTGCTGCGCTGTACTGACAAGTTGTTCTGCGCCTGGATTTAAGCGCAGTTTTTGGTTGTATACCTGCTGTAGTACTTCGGCAGACAGGCCTTTCAAAAAGGCCACACGGCGCGTCAGGCTTTCAGAAAAATCTTTGATTTCGCCACGCATCGCGGCTTCAGTAATTGAGGCGACTTGTTCTTTGACGCCACCAAACGCTGCGATCTCATCAATGCACTCAATGTTAATCAGGGTTGAATCCATATCCATTGCCAACACTTTGCAGTCAGCTAAGCGGCTGCCGGCTGCAATGTAAGCGGTATCCACCGCGTGACGCTCGCCCCAGGCCAATAGCTCGGCGCGAGTATCGGTGCTATCGTTTACCTTCAATAAGCGGGCGGCTGTGGTGCTAATGCGTTGCACTCCAGAGGCCTCGCTTAACGCAGCGGCTTGCTCGATCAGATCGCTTGCAAGAGCGG
>CALCPT010000140.1 GCA_937897265.1 uncultured Alcaligenaceae bacterium | reverse complement strand
CCCTTCCGCCCAGCGCCCCACCTCACGCTTCATGCGCAGCCACCCGGCCCACCTGATCGCGCTGGGTTTTGGCAGTGGCCTGAGCCCGAAGGCACCGGGCACCTTCGGCACCCTGTGGGCCTGGGTGGCCTGGCTGGTGCTCGGAGCCTGGCTCACCCCTGCCGACGCGGCCTGGCTGATCGGCCTGTCTGAGGCAGGGCTCTCTGAGTTGAAACCTTTTTCGGCACAAGCTCGAGCTCGCTTACAAGCGATTGTGACTAACTTTTCAGAAGCTGACGCGGATCGTATTAAACAGATCGAGCGGGTTACCAATCATGACGTTAAAGCGGTTGAGTACTGGTTAAAAGAGCAGGTGGCAGGTGACCAAGAGCTTGAAGCTGCGGGCGAATTCATTCACTTCGCCTGCACCTCTGAAGATATCAACAATACCTCGCACGCGTTGATGTTGGGTCGGGCGCGCGACCAGGTCGTTGTCCCCCAGTTGCAAAAGGTACTTGCTGCCGTGCAGCATATTGCCCACACTCAAGCCGCACAACCCATGTTGGCGCGTACGCATGGTCAACCGGCCACACCCACCACCTTGGGTAAAGAGTTTGCTAACGTTGCGGCACGCCTGCGTGATGCGATCGCCAATATTCAGGCCGTCGTGCCGCTGGCAAAGATGAATGGCGCCACTGGTAACTACAACGCGCACATGTCAGCCTACCCTGAGATCGACTGGCAGCGTTTTAGTGGCAAGGTGTTGGCTGAGTTGGGTCTAAAGCAAAATGCACACACGATTCAGATTGAGCCGCATGACTGGATGGCAAATCTGTTTGATGCCGTGGCCCGGATCAATACAATTTTGATCGACTTAAACCGGGATATCTGGGGCTATATCTCCCTTGGTTTTTTCAAGCAGCGTTTGAAAGAGGGCGAGGTTGGTTCGTCGACCATGCCGCACAAAGTGAATCCGATTGACTTTGAAAACGCAGAGGGTAACTTGGGCTTGGCAAACGCGTTGCTGCGCCATCTGTCTGAAAAACTACCGATTTCGCGTTGGCAGCGAGATCTGACCGACTCAACCGTGTTGCGTAATTTGGGCGTAGCACTTGGCTATTGTTTGGTGGCGTATGACTCGTGTTTGCGAGGTTTAGGCAAACTCGAGGTCAATGCTGCAGCCATTGATGCTGATTTAGATCGTTGTTGGGAGGTCTTGGCTGAACCCATTCAAACAGTCATGCGTCGCTATGGTTTGCCACAGCCCTACGAGCAGCTCAAAGCACTGACGCGCGGCAAAGGGATTACCCAAGAAGCCTTGCAGGAGTTTATTTCTGGCTTAGCGTTGCCCGCTGAAGTTAAAGCGCGGATGCTAGCGCTGACGCCGCGTAACTATATCGGGATGGCACAGACACTTGCTAAAACTGTTGAGTGACGTTACAACTACCGCTGCAATTTGACTGACCGAGACTCAGCGTTAAGAGTTTGGCCTTTATTCACCGAAAGATCACCGTCTCTGAGGGATATATGAAAAACATTAAGTTGCTGTTGTTGGCGCTGACCGTTGCAGCACCGCTGTTTGCCCAAACGGCGCAGGCTCAGTTTGCAAAGCCCGAAGATGCGATCAAATATCGCCAGTCAGCCTTGACGTTAATCGGCTCACATTTGGGTCGCATGCAGCCTACGGTGAAGGGCGCCACACCTTACGATGCGGCTGCGATCAAAGCAAACGTTGATGTTTTAAAAACGTTATCGACTTTACCGTGGGCCGCGTTTACGACGGGTAGCCAAGCGGGCAGCAGCGCCAAACCCGAAGTCTGGTCAGATGCGGCAGGCTTTAAACAAGCGCAGCAAAAGTTTGAGGCGGCTGTGGTGAAGTTGTCTGATGTGTCAGGTAGTGGTGATCTTGAAAAGCTGCGCGCGGCTTTTGGCGACGTGGGCGCAAGTTGCAAAGCCTGTCACGACTCTTACCGCGCTAAGAAGTAGAGTGGGTTGTTTGAGTTCAAGCGAAACGAGGCCTGTCTAGGCCTCGTTTTTTAATTAGGGCTTCAAGAACGGCAGCACAGTTTTTAGATATTGCTCTGGGATTTCGGTGGGCGGAATATGCGCTGATGGCACCCTCGCGAGTTGGGCGCCTTTGATACGGTCCACCAAGGCCTGGCCACGTGCTAACGGGGTCGATAAGTCGTAGTCACCCACAACAACAAGTGCGGGGACTTGAATGTTGGCCAGTCGTGGGTACAAATCCATATCGCGAATTGCCGCGCAGCAACCTGCATAGCCATGAGCGGCGTGTGCTAGTGCAGTATTGCGAACACGCTTTAACTCAATGGTATTTTTGGCGACAAAATCTGGGGTGAAAAAGCGTCCGATGACGCCATCGATAATTGCCGGCATTCCGCCTTGTTTGAGCGCTGCCATCCGGGTATCCCAAATGCCTGCGTCAAACTCTGCGGCAGTATTGCTCAGGACCACGCGACGCAAGCCCGTGGGTTTGCGTGCAGCAAGCTCCATCCCAACCATGCCACCCAGTGAAATCCCCCAAAAGTCATACGAGCTTAAGCGGGCGGCTGCAATCACTGCTTGGGCATCATCGGTCAGTTGAGCAAGCGAGTAATCACCTTGTGGCGCCTCAGAGCCGCCATGCCCACGCATGTCGTAGCGCACCACATAATAATTTTGCATCAGCGCATGGAGCATTGGATCCCATAAGGAGTGATCGGTACCCAAAGAATTGCCCAAGACCAACGCCGGTAGGGTGGCGTCGCCGTCCCCACGCCAGTAAATACGACAGGATCCGTTGGTAACGATTGGCATAAGACTTTCCTTGAAAATGAATAATTGAAAAAGATATTAACTCGCGTTGAACGCGAGACGAATCAGCCACCAGGCAAGCGTGCCCAAGGTGAGAGCCAACGAGGCGGCGCCGACACGCACGCGCCAGTCATCCCGAGCGGGGGCGGTGCCTTGCGGTAGGGCATCGGAACGGACATCACCATGCACCATGGGCATCATCAGGCTTTGCCCTTTGTAGGTGTAAAAGGCGATCGCTGCGACATGCAGACCAATCGCGGCGTATAGAAAGACCTCGTTGAATTGGT
>CALCPT010000139.1 GCA_937897265.1 uncultured Alcaligenaceae bacterium | reverse complement strand
AACTGTGGCCTGAGTCTCGCGCCGCTTGGGCAAACCGAGGCGATTCCACCTCTAAATTTGATTGCGAATGGCCCCGGCCAGCGCTATGAGACTTTTGCAGATTATTTCGCGGCACTTGAAAAAAATCCGCCTGCCGTCAACATGGCTGCCTTGCTCGGTCACACGACCTTGCGCGCCGTGACCATGTCTGACCTAACGCGACCTGCCACTGAAGGCGAAATCGCAAAAATGCAAGTGTTGGTCCAAGAGGCCCTTGACGCGGGTGTGGTCGGGGTATCGACTGGTCTGTTCTACGCACCTGCGCAGGCTGCGACCGCGGCTGAAATTCAAGCGGTGTTTGAGCCCTTGCGTGGCGGTACTGCACTCATTGCCTCACATATTCGTAACGAAGCCGCGCAGGTGCTAGAGGCGATGACTGAGGCCATGTCAATTGCCAAAGAACTGGGTGTGCGGCAGGTGCTGTCGCACCACAAAGTCAATGGCCAAGAAAACTTCGGCCGCTCGCGCGAAACGCTTGCCCTCGTAGACCAGATGCGCACACAGGGTGATGTTTGCCTAGATTGTTACCCTTATGTGGCTTCGTCAACCGTGCTAAGACAAGATACGGTTGAGCAGGCTTCGCGAACCTTGATCGCGTGGTCTAAAGCAAAGCCCGAGACGAGTGGCCGTTATGTGGATGAGTTGCTAAAAGAGCAAGACTTACCGTTGACTGAGTTTTTGGCTTCGCTTCAACCAGCAGGTGCCATTTATTTTTCGATGGATGAAGATGATGTCGAGCGCATTCTGGCCTATCCCGAAACCATGGTTGGCTCAGACGGTTTGCCGCACGATACGTTTCCACATCCGCGTTTGTGGGGCGCATTTCCGCGCGTGTTGGGTCACTACAGTCGCGATCGCAAGCTGTTTCCGCTTGAAACGGCGGTGCACAAAATGACGGGTCTTTCTGCAGCGCGTTTTGGGCTGAAAGACCGTGGCCTGATTAAAGAAGGCTATGCGGCAGACTTGGTCATCTTTGATCCCTTACACATTAAAGATAGCGCGACCTT
>CALCPT010000138.1 GCA_937897265.1 uncultured Alcaligenaceae bacterium | reverse complement strand
CGACCAAGCTGTTTGTTTTGGACACCAACGTATTGCTGCATGACCCGATGTGCCTGTTTCGCTTTGAGGAACACGACATCTTCCTTCCCATGATCGTCCTGGAAGAACTGGATGCCCACAAGAAGGGAATGACCGAAGTTGCCCGCAATGCACGGCAGACCAGCCGCACCCTGGACGCGCTGGCCGGTCATCAAGACTCGGACATCACCACTGGCCTGCCACTGAATACCACCGGCCACCGGGAGGCTGGCGGCAAGCTTTTCTTCCAGACCCAGCTGTTGAACTACACCCTGCCCACCAGCCTGCCGCAGGGCAAGGCGGACAACCAGATCCTGGGCGTGGTCGAGGCATTGCGCCAGCAACATGCACCCAGGGAAGTCGTGCTGGTGTCCAAAGACATCAACATGCGTTTGAAAGCGCGCGCACTCGCGATGGCCGCTGAAGACTACTTCAACGACCATGTGCTCGAAGACTCAGATTTACTCTACACGGGCGTGCTGCAATTACCAGAAAACTTCTGGAACAAGCACGGTAAAGGTGTCGAGTCGTGGCAACAAGGCGGCATTACCTTTTATCGCATTAACGGCCCACTGTGCGGTCAGTTCATGATCAATCAGTTTGTTTATTTTGAAGGGCCGATGCCGCTCTATGCGCAGGTGCGCGAAGTCAACGGCAAAACCGCAGTGCTTGCCACCTTGCGTGACTATACGCACGGAAAAAATAATGTGTGGGGTGTGACCTCGCGCAATCGCGAACAAAATTTTGCGATGAATCTGTTGATGAATCCAGAATGTGACTTTGTCTCGTTGCTGGGTCAAGCTGGTACCGGTAAGACCTTGATGACACTTGCCGCGGGGCTTGCGCAAGTGCTTGAGACCAAGCGTTACACCGAGATCATCATGACACGCGTCACAGTACCAGTTGGTGAAGATATTGGATTTTTGCCTGGCACCGAAGAAGAAAAAATGATGCCCTGGATGGGCGCACTCGAAGACAACCTTGATGTGCTGAACATGGGTGAAACCGAAGGCGGTGGTGCCACCAGCAACTCGCACGGTAACGAGTGGGGCCGTGCCGCCACGATGGAACTGATTCGTTCAAAAATTAAAGTCAAGTCTTTGAACTTTATGCGCGGACGCACGTTCTTAAACAAATATCTCATCATCGATGAGGCGCAAAACTTAACACCCAAACAAATGAAAACGCTCATTACTCGGGCCGGGCCAGGCACCAAGGTTGTTTGCTTAGGTAACATCGCGCAGATCGACACTCCTTACCTCACCGAGGGCAGCTCAGGTTTGACCTTCGTGGTGGATCGGTTCAAAGGTTGGCCCCACGCCGGACACGTCACACTGCAGCGCGGCGAGCGCTCGCGCTTAGCAGACTATGCTGGCGAGGTTCTTTAAGCCAAATGATTTAACCAACGATGAACCTCCACTCAGACACGAACATACCAAACACGCCTTTGGCGCTCACGCTTGGGGACGCGGCTGGCATTGGCCCTGAAATCGTTGTCAAACTCCACCAGGCGGGCCTACCCGCAGCTTGTGTCGTGTATGGCGATGCGGGTGCGCTACGGCGTGCCTGCGTAGCGTTAAGCGCGCCTCTTCGCATCGTTGAACTCACCGATGTCAACGCACTTGCAAACAACGCACACCAGACAGACTGCATCTTTGTACGGCCAACCCATCCGGCACTACCCGAGAACTTACCCTTGGGACAAGTCGACTCGCGCGCAGGGCAGTCTGCCTACGATGCACTGTGCCTAGCGATTGATGACGCAATGCTTGGCAAAGTTAGGGCAATCGTGACAGCGCCCCTGAATAAAGAGGCCATGCATGCCGCGGGGCTTGATTTTCCGGGGCATACCGAGATCCTTGCGCAACGCTCTGGTACGCCGTACGTTGCCATGATGT
>CALCPT010000137.1 GCA_937897265.1 uncultured Alcaligenaceae bacterium | reverse complement strand
TCGTGCTGCCGCTCGACCTGCGCGGCTTCGGCGGCTCGGCGCTGACCGCCGATATTGACGTGCCTAAAGGGCACTCTGTTGAGGATATCAGTGCCGGGATCCCCATCACTTATGTACCTGCACGCAACACGATTTTTTTAAGCTTTGCGCTAGGCTGGGCCGAGGTCTTAGGCGCTCAAGACATTTTTGTGGGCGTCAATGCGATGGACTACAGCGGCTATCCCGATTGCCGCCCAGAGTTCATCGAGGCTTTTGAGCACTTAGGCAATCTTGCCACCAAGACAGGGGTCGAAGGAGCCCAACGGCTCAAGATTCGCGCACCGCTCATCAACATGAGCAAGGCCGACATTATTCGCAAAGGGTTAGAGCTTGGTGTCGATTTTGCAGAAACCACCAGTTGCTACGATCCTGCGCCCAATGGTGCACCCTGCAAACAGTGTGACTCGTGCTTGCTCAGGGCCAAGGGATTTGCGCAGGCGGGGATCAAAGATCCTCTGGATGCAAAATTCGGGCATTAAAGTCGTCCTCTGCCCCCGCCCGCACTGCGGCGTGGTGGCACGGTCCAAGCTCTCACGCAGCCTACGCACGTCACACCGAGGCATCTAGTACCTTCGACTCTACCCGGATCGCTTGGTGATATACCACCAAGCACCGAATACTACGCCTCCTCGGCCACTGAACTGCGACGCACTTTACTGAAGCGCTAACGCAAAGCCAGGCACGTAAGTCACTAGCATCAACACAATCAGCATCACCCCCACAAACGGAAGCATCACGCGCGACACGTCTGTGAGTTTCAAGCCGCTGATCGCCATGCCAACAAACAGGCAATAACCAATCGGTGGTGCGGCCATGCCGATTGCTACGTTCGTGACAATGATCGCGCCAAAGTGAATTGGACTAATCGCAAAGCTGTTTGCAATCGCGATCAGCAGCGGTCCAAACACCACCATGATAGCGATTTCATCCATCACAGCAGCCACTAAAAAGAACACTAAGTTCAATACCAGCAACATAATC
>CALCPT010000136.1 GCA_937897265.1 uncultured Alcaligenaceae bacterium | reverse complement strand
GGGTCGACCGATGTCTGATTTTTTATTATCGCGTAATCAAGCGGGTCGCTTACTGGTGACGTTTCAAGATGGACGTGTCTTCGAAGGCGTAGTGCCGGTGCGCGCGTTTCCGTTACAGGCGCCCGAGCAGTTTGTGGCGTTCATGAGTACAGAGGGGAAAGAAATCGCCTGGGTAGATGAGCTAAGCGCTTTACCCCAAGACATGCGCGACTTAATTACCGAAGAGATCGCTTTGCGTGATATGATGCCGACGATTCAACGCATTGTCAGCGTGTCAACCCTCTCAACGCCCAGCACTTGGGATATCGTCACTGATCGGGGCGCAACAAAGTTGATCCTGAAGGGCGAAGAGGATATCCGACGGTTAACGGGTACGACACTGATTATTACTGATAGTCATGGCTTGCGATTTATTCTGCCAGACATGCAGGCTCTCGATAAAAATAGCCGTCGTATCCTCGATAGATTTTTATAAAGCAAGTACGTCTTTTATTCGACGCATCATCAGTCCAATACCTCTCATGGCTTAGGCCGCGCTCCTAAAAATATGATTGAAGCTTTTTTGATGTCGACTGGTATTGTTGCTCTCGCAGAGATGGGCGACAAAACACAGTTGTTGGCCTTGGTGCTGGCAGCACGCTTTCGTAAGCCAATACCAATTATTTTGGGTATCTTAGTTGCAACGCTACTTAACCATGGCGTAGCGGGCGCTTTGGGTGCGTGGCTGATGCATTGGGTCGGACCGAACGTGATGCGGTGGATTCTAGGTGTCTCGTTTCTGGCGATGGCGGGTTGGATCCTAATCCCCGACAAACTCGATGAGACGCAAGCGGTACAAAAGGGTGGAGTCTTCATCACAACGTTAATTGCCTTCTTTTTGGCCGAAATGGGTGACAAAACCCAGTTCGCGACGGTTGCCTTGGCTGCTCAGTATTCGTCGTTAGCGGCGGTTGTTATAGGTACCACCTGCGGCATGATGCTTGCCAACGCCCCGGCCGTACTCTTAGGCGAGCGCATCACGCGTATCGTCCCCATGCGCACGGTGCATCTGATCGCCGCAGGGCTGTTTGTGATACTGGGGTTGATGGCGCTGTTTAATGTGGGCGGTATGTTTTAGCTGGGCTATTCAGGTGTGAGGCCGATCGTTTTCACTAGTCGCGCCCATTTTTCGAGGTGGATGCGAATGACCTCTTTGAATTGCGACGAGGTTTGTGCACCTGGGTCAGCACCATTGTCCGTGTACCATTGCACCAACTCAGGCGACTTTAAGACTTTTGCAAGTTCGCCCTCGAGGCGGTCAACGATAGCTTGCGGTGTACCGGCTGGCACCAAGACTCCATTCCAAGAGCTGGCCTCGTAGCCTGGTACACCTGACTCAGAGACTGTGGGTAACTCAGGAAATCGTGTCGAGCGTTGCGGCGCCGTGATGGCAAGTGCGCGTAGTTGACCAGAGCGCAAATGAGGGTGGGCTGCCGAAATCGTCGCAAACACCAAATCAATGTGACCACCCAGTAAATCTGTGAGCGCAGGGTTATCGCCCTTGTAGGCGACATGTGTCATTTGAATGCCGGCCTCAAGACAAAATTGTTCGATTGAAAGATGGCCACTACTGCCATGGCCAAGAGTGCCATAGCTCATTTTTTTGGGATGTTGTCGTGCGTATGACAGCAGCTCTGTCAGTGATTTGATTGGCGACGAGTGACGCACTAAAACCAAATAAGATTGTGATGAGGTCTGTATCACGGGTACTAAGTCGCGAGTGACGTTGTAGGGCAGTTTGGCCATCGTGCTAGGGGTGATCGCCAGGCTCGCCGAGCCCTGTAAGATGGTGTAGCCGTCTGGTGCGGATTGTGCGACGAGCGCTGTGCCAATCACCGTCGCAGCTCCCGGGCGATTTTCAACGATCACCGTTTGTCCGAGCGCCGCAGACAGATTCGGTGCAATCAGACGGGCGACTACATCCGTTGCACCACCCGCTGCAAATGGCACGACAAAGCGGATGGGGCGCTCAGGGTAGGTGCCAGTTGGTTTTTGTGTTGTGCTTTGCGCGATTGCAGTAACACTAAACAAAGCTGTTAGAAGTAGGCTCGCAATCGCACGAACTCTTAAAATCAAGAGGCATTGCATCACGCCAGAGAGGGGCGTGCGAGCACGCTGTCCACCAAAGGCGCGTTGACTTTCAAAGGCGAAGTGACAAGATACCAACCTCGCAGTCCTAGGCATCGCGTTACACCAACTTCACGAGTTGTTTGCCAAAATTTTCGCCCTTAAGCATGCCGACAAGTGCCTCAGGTGCGCTGCCAAGGCCGACCGCAACGGATTCGCGAAACTTCAGCTTGCCTGCGACCACCAGGTCGTAGAGTTGTGAACGAATGGCGGGCCAGGTGTCGAGTTTGTCGGATACGATAAAGCCTTGCACACGCAGGCGACTGACTAAAATGGCGCGTAACGTACGGTAGGCATGGGCATCACGATTGAACTCAGATACCATGCCGCACAGCGCAATACGACCAAAGGTATTCATGTGGGTGAGCAAGCGTTCAAAAATTTCGCCACCAACGTTTTCGAACAAGCAATCGATACCTTGAGGTAAGGCTGCGGCAAGCTGTTCGGCAAAGTCACTGGCGCGGTGATCAATGCAAGCATCAAAGCCTAATTCTTCTACAACGTACTGACACTTTTTAGCGCCACCTGCGATACCAACAACACGACAGCCAACGTGTTTGGCAAGTTGCCCCACCACACTTCCCACCGCGCCCGAGGCAGCGTCGACGACGACAGTTTCGCCTGCCTTGGGTTGGCAAATATCGATCAAGCCGGTCCAGGCCGTGATCCCGGGCATACCAAGAATACCTAGATATGCAGTTGGACTGACTTTGCTCGTATCAATTTTCGTGACGCCCTTGGCATTGATCGCGCCATATAGGCGCCAGCCAGTCGCCGCTAAAACAGTTTCACCAACCTTGAAATCTGGCGAGTTTGATTCAATGACTTCACCGATCGCGCCACCCACCATGACCTCGCCTGGATTGACGCCCTGCGCGTAAGACTTTGCATCTGAAATGCGACCGCGCATATAGGGGTCAAGCGATAACCACTGATTACGAATCAAGACCTGATTGTTTGTGGGTACAGGCATGTCTGCATCGACAAGCTTGAAGTTTTCAGGAGTGACCCAACCCGTTGGGCGGCTGACTAAAATGACGTGTTGGTTTTTCATGAAGATGTCTCGAGTTATTGTTATCGTTTAAAAAAATTCAAAATCGTTTAGCTATCATATCAATTTCTACGCGTGCGCCCTTGGCCAAGCCGGTGACGCCGATGCAGGTGCGAGCCGGACGCTGGCCTGATTCGAAATATGTGGCGTAGACCGCATTCATCAAGTCGTAGTCTTCACAAAAATGCGTCAAAAAAATTCGTACAGAGGCCACGTTTTTAAGGGTTAGTCCCGCGCCTTCAAGTACGTTTGTCAGATTTTTCATGACTTGCCGCGTTTGAGCCTCAATGCCTTCAGGGTAGGGCGTGTCAATTGAGGTATCAACAAAAGGCATCTGACCGGTCACAAACACCCAACCGTCTGCCTCAACCGCGTGGCTAAACGGGGCGACCGGATCCGGTGCGCCGGCAATCATGTGAAATTGAAGTGGGCCCATGGTGCAATGTCCTTTTTTGAGATGTTGAGTCGCGATAGCGACCTATTTTATCGGTAGGCTCTGTACATGGCGATGAATATCGCCTGGGGTGGTGAACCAAATCTCACCACGATCGCGTGCGGCGGCAATGTGTTGTAAGGCACGGCGCAGGTGCAATAATCGGTAAGGTTGGCCCACTAGGTAAGGATGCAAGGCGATCCCCATGACCAAGGGTTGATTGGCAGATTGCTTTAGCATTTCATCGAATTGATCAATGATCATCTGCGCGAACGGTGCCATGTCCATTTGGCGGCCGATCAGCATTGGGATATCGTTGATTTCTTGCGGATAAGGGATCGACCACAGGTCTGCACCGCTTCGTGTCCGCATCAAAGTAGGTTGATCATCGTGGCACCAGTTTAGGGTGTAGCCATAGCCAGCTTCCGCCAGCAAGTCTGGTGTTAGCGCGCTTTCAGAAATCCAAGGTGAGAGCCAGCCGCTAGGTTCGACACCGCTTTCGTCGAATATACGTGCCCGACAATCTGCCAGCAACGCTAGTTCATCCGCTTCGTTGAATTGTCCTTGACGCTCGGCATTGGTATGGCCATGTCCGATGAGTTCGTCGCCACGCTTGACTAGGGCCGCGATCAGTTCGGGACAGTGATCATAGAGGGCCGTGTTAATCAGCGCACCGGCAGGAAGTGAAAGCTCATCAAATAGCGACAAGCAGCGCCAAGCGCCAACGCGGTTGCCGTACTCGCGCCAACTGTAATTCAGAACATCGGGTTGCGGGCTTGCCGGCCCCAAGTTTGCACCTAGCCCAGCACCGAAAGAAAAATGCTCAACGTTAAAGCCAAGGTAGACCGCTAGTCGGCTCTTGTTGGGCCAGTGGTAGTCAGGGCGCTGAGTGATCGCTTGATAGGCGAAGCGCCCGGGCGAAGGCAGCGAAGCAGTAGCTTTTGATGGATTCATAACGTGAGTGTGGTGAGGAAGCGATTAAGAAAGTTAAGCGATGAAAAGAGCGTCGATTATTTGGTGATGTT
>CALCPT010000135.1 GCA_937897265.1 uncultured Alcaligenaceae bacterium | reverse complement strand
GCAGGAGCAGGCCGAGCTGCTCGAGCGCGCGTTCGCCGGGTTGTAGGCCCGCGGGCTCACCCCGCGGGCGTCCAGGGCAGCTCGGGCGCGTCGATGCGCCCGAGCGCGGACTCGAGTGCCCCGAAGCGCGGCGCCGCGGCCGCCCAGTCGGCACGCGCGCGCTCGATCTCTTCTTTAATCGACTGCGTGCCCTGCACGGCGGCTTTTTCGCTTTTCCAGATCACTTCAAAATCGTTGTATTCGCGCTGCAGCTTTTCAAGCTCTTCTTCGATGATCTGAAACCGTCGAATCGAGCCTTCATCGGTTTCTTTTTTTACCGCTTCGCGCTCAATTTTTAATTGAATGATGCGGCGATCAAGACGATCCATCACCTCGGGCTTAGAATCAATCTCCATACGAATACGCGCGGCCGCTTCATCGATTAAATCAATCGCTTTGTCGGGCAAGAAACGATCGGTGATGTAGCGGTTGGACAGCTCCGCCGCAGCCACGATGGCCGGATCAGTGATATCGACGCCATGATGCAGTTCATAGCGCTCTTGCAGGCCGCGCAAAATGGCAATAGTCGACTCGACGTTTGGCTCGTCAACGATCACCTTTTGAAAACGTCGCTCAAGTGCAGCGTCTTTTTCAATGTACTTGCGATATTCGTCAAGAGTCGTCGCGCCAATGCAATGCAACTCGCCGCGCGCTAACGCGGGCTTAAGCATATTGCCAGCGTCCATGGCGCCCTCGGCCTTACCCGCACCCACCATGGTGTGCAGTTCATCAATAAAGACAATATTGTTGCCGTCATCTTGCGACAACTCTTTGAGCACAGCTTTCAAGCGCTCTTCAAATTCGCCACGAAATTTGGCTCCGGCCAACAGGCTAGCCAGATCAAGTGACAAGACTCGCTTGCCTCGCAAAGATTCGGGCACTTCATCATTCACAATACGTTGGGCTAAGCCCTCGACGATTGCTGTTTTGCCCACTCCAGGCTCGCCAATCAGCACTGGATTATTTTTGGTACGCCGCTGCAAGATCTGAATGGCACGACGAATCTCGTCATCGCGACCAATCACGGGATCGAGTTTGCCTTGGCGCGCACGTTCAGTGAGATCCATCGTGTATTTGGATAACGCTTCGCGATTGGATTCGCCCTCTTGATCTTTGACTGACTCGCCACCACGCACAGCGTCGATCGCCGCCTCAAGCGGCTTACGTTGCATGCCTGATTCTTTCAGTAAGCGACCAACATCACCTTTGTCATCTGCTAAGGCGAGCAAAAATAATTCACTGGGAATATAAGTATCGCCGCGTTTAGCAGCCTCTTTGTCGGTACGGGCGAAGACCGCCTGCAGGTCTCGGCTGGCCTGAATGTTGTCATCGCCGCCCTTTACCTTGGGCAAGCCCTTCAGCACAGTCTCTAGCCCCGTTTGCAAACGGTTGACGGCCACACCGGCACGTGACAACAAACTAGACGCTCCGCTCTCAGTATCGGCTAATAGGGCCGACAGAACGTGCACGGGCTCAATGTAAGGATGCTCGCTGCGCGAAGCCATACTTTGCGCATCAGCAAGTGCCTGCTGGAACTTAGTGGTCAATTTATCGAATCGCATATTTATTTCCTAAAACAAAAGCCAAAGGGCTGTCGGAGATGGCTTGTAAATGCGGCCAAATTGAAACTTTTCAATAGCCGAGCCGCAAATACGTTTGAGGTAGGTCAAGCAGGCTGCGCTCTCCGCTGACTAGGCGTCACCTCGAAACTTGCCGTCCTATGTCACTCACTCAGCCGTTTTGCCAGTCTGCCTGAACGGCTACCGCACAGACATGATTTAAATCAATATGCAATGATTTATCACTTAACTTAAATCAAGGGGAATACAATTGAAACGTAGTGCTAAGAAATTTGCATCCAGGTGCGGTGTCATTTAATCTTTTAAATACGCTAACGCGCGAGGCGATAAAATGCAAAAACGAATTGCAGTTGAGACTGAAGCGACCCACTGCTCTACCTGCCGAATGGGCCATGTGTGCTTACCAGTCGGCATGCCAACGCACGAGGTTGAACAATTAGACACCCTCGTTAAAGAGCGGATCCGTATTGAAAAAGGCCAGTCGTTATATCGCCACGGCGAAACTCTCAACGCCTTATTTGGGCTGCGAAGCGGATCTATAAAAACCTTGCTCGAAGAGGCGAACGGCACTCAGCAAATCACTGGCTTTTTCTTGCCTGGTGAAATCGTCGGCTTAGATGGCATGATCGAAGGTGAGCACAGTTCGTCAGCCATCGCCATGGAAGACACTGAAGTCTGTGTCGTAAGGGTGCAAGACATTGACGAAATCAGCCGCTACGTACCCTCGCTCCAACACCAGGTTCGCCGCCTCATGAGCAAAGAGATCGCGCGCTCGCATCAGGTGTTGTTGGCCTTGGGGTCGATGCGTTCTGAGCAACGACTCGCCGCGTTTTTAAGCAATCTTTCGCAACGCTTGGCAATTTTGGGCTATTCGCCAACCGATTTTGTGATGCGTATGAGTCGCGAAGAAATCGGCAACTACTTAGGGCTGACACTAGAAACGATCAGTCGGTTGTTTTCTCGTTTTGCCCGCGATGGCGTGATCAGAATCAGCCAACGCGAAGTCAAAATCTTGGATATGCACGCTCTCAACGAGTTAGTGGGCAAACCCT
Source organism: uncultured Alcaligenaceae bacterium (assembly GCA_937897265.1). Classification (GTDB taxonomy): domain Bacteria; phylum Pseudomonadota; class Gammaproteobacteria; order Burkholderiales; family Burkholderiaceae_B; genus Zwartia. The sequence continues at coordinate 6,470 of CALCPT010000135.1, read as the reverse complement.
GTTAAGCATTGTTCGAAGAGACAAACGCTAAGATACGGCGTCTTTGCCGTTTTGACACAACCGCTCGGCAAAAGAGCGATGGCGAGTCTGCGTTTTTTACGCGGCAGGCTCGGCAAACAGTTCAGTACGAATAAAATCAAGAGCCGAGCTCTTGGCGCCCAACACCTGTTGACCCAAAATACCTGACCAGTAGCCCGCACCACCGCCTGCCCGCGCCCATTCGTTTAAACGGCGTGTGTAAAGCTGCAAATCGAACTCTCGCGTGACACCGATCGCACCGTGTACTGCGTGCGCAACCGCGACAACACGCGCGACCGCCTGGCTAGTTTGAGCCTTAGCTAAGGCCGCAAGGGCCGGTGCGGGCTGCCACGTGTTACTGCGACAGGCCATTTCTGCAGCCATCCGTGCACCAAACACCTGCTCGGCCACTTCACTAATTTGCTGCTGCAAGGCCTGAAAGCGCCCAATTGGCTTACCAAACTGCTCACGTTGGTTGGCCCAACCCAGCGTCATTTCGAAGACTCGATCAGACGCCCCGGCAATCAGTACCGCCAGCGACAGCGCCAACAACTCACGAAACTGAGGCTGTTGAAACCGCCCCAGCGACGCTGCCTTTGCAACCTCAGCAGACCAGCTTAAATCGGCATCAAGCGACCCGTGGCCACCTGAAGGTGTGCGTTGCGCCTGCGAAGTTGGCAAGAGCCATACGTCGGTCTGGCTTTGCACCAACACCCAGTTAGCCGTCAGGCCAAAGCTCACACCCGCGGCCTGCACACCCTTGTCGCCCGCGACTACACGAAACGGTGCAAAAGTGATGGTGCCCTCAGGCAAACCCTCAGCGAGTACTTGGGCTTGCGCGCAAGTCGTTGCGTGCGCCTGCTGCAGCCATGCACGCGCCAGCAAGGTGTGCGCGTAAGGCAAAGGCAAGGCATGTCGTCCCATTGAAAACAACATGGGCCACACTTCAGTCAGTGTCAAGGCGGCACCATCAACGCTCTCTGGCAAGAGCGCATCGGTAAATCCAACTGAACTCAGCTCAGACCACAAATTGGCTGTGTCCGCGCCACCTTCGATTTGACGTATCACGGTTGGCGTGCAGACTTCGCCAAACACACGTTCTGCTGAATCATAAAAGTCGTTTTGCATACTGTTACCTCAATCCTAAGCCGCGCGCGATGATGCCACGCAAAATCTCACGCGTACCACCCCGCAGTGAGAAGGTCGCGCCCATTTGTTCAAGATAGCCCAAGGTCTGCAAAAGATCTGAAGACGCAATGAATTCGGGGTGCGTGCCTAACCAAGCCGCAATGTTGCTAATCAACCGTTGCTCAAAGTCAGTACCAAAATCTTTGACCACTGAGGCATCTATTGCAGGGCTTTCACCATCTACTAATTTTTGCGTGACGGCTAAAGACAAAGCTCGCAATGTTGCCATTTCAGCCACCATTGAGCCGACTAACGCACTGGTTTCGGCATCCTGAATGGCTTGAGCACGTAAAGCCTCGATCCAACAATCTAACAGTGCAATGCTCGAATAAATGCGCTCGGGCCCACTGCGCTCAAAGGCTAGCTCAGCGTTGACTTGCTCCCAACCTTGGCCTTCGGTACCGACCAAAGCATCTGCACCAAGTTTGACGTTATCAAAGAACACTTCAGAGAAATGCGCATCGCCAGCCATATCAGTGATCGGACGCACTGTGACACCAGGCAAACTCAAATCAATGATGACCTGAGAGAGACCCTTTTGACGATCGCTGGTTTCGCCAGACGTGCGAACCAAGGCGATCATGTAATGACAGCCGTGCGCGTTGGTTGTCCAGATTTTGCTGCCGTTGAGCAGCCAACCGGACTCGGTGCGCTGCGCACGACTACGAATACTGGCCAAATCAGAGCCTGAGCTAGGCTCGCTCATGCCGATACAGAAAAAAGCTTCGCCACGGCAAATGCGTGGAATATAAAACTGACGTTGTGCTTCAGTGCCATAGCGCAACAGCAAGGGACCGCTTTGACGATCTGCAATCCAGTGCGAAGCAACAGGTGCGCCCGAAGCTAGCAATTCTTCAGACAGCACAAACCTTGAAAAAAAACCTTTTCCTGAGCCGCCATACTCTTTCGGAATCGTCAGACCAAGCCACCCCTGCTTGGCAAGTTTCTTGCTGAAGTCGTCGCTAGTGCCCATCCAAGAGCGCGCCTTCGCGTGCGAGGGCATACCAACCAGTGCTTCGTTTAAAAACTGTCTGATTTCACTGCGAAAGGCAGCCTCTTGGGCTGGAACCTGATTGAACTCAAGCGCGGTCAGCATATAAAAAATAATCCTGAAAATCATGGGGTTGGGGCAAAACAACGCGACAGCGACATGCCCTATACTTCAGCTCGAATATACCCCAGCTACAACAAGAAACAACTGTGTGCCCCTATTGTATTTGTTTGTTCAGGGCGCACAAAACCCACAGGAGATGTCATGAGCGATGCTCAATTGCTAGGCGCCGGTTACACATGGCAAGAATTATCGGTTGGACAGCGCTTCAGAACGTTTCGACGCACCATTACCGAGACCGACATCATTAATTTCATCAGCGTCACGGGCATGCTCGAGACCATTTTTATCGATCGAACATTTGCGCATGGCGCGATGAAAGGACGTCCGGCGCCTGGCGGACTGACCTATGGCCTAATCGAAGGCTTGCTGATGCAAGGTATGGTGCAAGGTACAGGGTTAGCCTTGCTTGAAGTTCACAAAAAAATGCTTCACCCTGTTGTGGCCGGTGACACAGTGTGGGCTGAAGTCGAAGTCACTGCCATTAAGCCAACGTCTAAGCTCAACCGTGCGGTCGTGACCTCACGGATCGATGTCAAGAATCAAGATGGCGTTGATGTCATGACCTATACCGCCGTTCGCATGCTGGCGGGCGAGCGGCACTAAAACCCAATATCGTTTTCGGTATCGTGTGCGCTAGGCCTCATGTAGAGCGTCAAGAGGCTAGAGAGCGCCGCGATCAACCAAAAAAAGAAAAAACCGACTGCATAAAGCACATCGCGTTCGGGACGAACGTAACCGAAGATCGCGATATCAAGCGGGTCAATTAACGCAAAAACGAACGCGCTTGCTACCCCTGCCATCAGAAATGACGGCCATAAGATCAACATCAACGAGCGTCGTTTCATGATGCGCCTTGTCTCAACGAGAGTGTGACGAAGGCGTTGGCGTCGTCACTTTTTCGACGACTAAACCTCGTTTGACCCCACCGTCAACAATCGACTGATCAGAGAAGCCTTGAAACGCCAACACAATCGTGATTGCACAGCCCACAATCGCAACTGCCGGACCAGCCATCAACAGCCAGGGCCAACGCTGACGCCACCAGGGTAACGTCGCATCAAGGTTATCTTTTTCTTGTCTGTTCATCTTTTTGAAATCCTGTGAATGTCTTTTTAATACACCGTTTGCTATTAAGGCACGATAAAACTTGATGCCTCTCGCACCGTCAGTGAAACATGCCCATCAGGTGCACTTGAAGTTGTGACAAAGTGAATGGGATGAGACCCCGGCTTTGCTGCGTCGCGAGGGGCTCGCAGCACTACCGCCAAGACTCGGTTTGAAGCCGCAGCGATCTCAACCTGCGGTACCTCACTGGCTGAGTCATGTTTACCGTCGGCTTCAGGTTTGACTTGAAACACCGCGACAGAGGGGTCGGCAAACTTCACACTTAAACCGGGTAAGCCCTCGGCGCGTACCGACAAGACAAGGTTGTGCTCAGAGGCATTCATCATCTGCAGACGGTAGACGTTTTCAATCATCCCACCAGCGACCTCACGCCCTAGCATACCCCGATCACGAATCACATCTACCCGTAACGTTGTACGCGTGGCTAAGGCGCTCACAAAAATGGATACCAGTACTAACATGAGGGCGCTGTAAATGAGCACGCGCGGTCGCAACAAATGCCTTCGCACTTGTTGTACGGAGAGCTTTTCTAACATACCCCGCTCTGACGTATAGCGAATCAAACCCTTCGGGTATGCAACTTTTTCCATCACTTGATTGCAAGCATCCACGCAGGCACCACACCCGATACACATGTATTGCAAACCCTGTCGAATATCGATGCCAGTCGGACAAACTTGCACACAAATACTGCAATCGACACAATCTCCCAAGCCTTGCGCATAGTGATCAACTTTGCGCGAACGCGCACCACGCGGCTCGCCGCGCGAGGAATCGTAGGTCACCACCAACGTATCGGGATCTACCATCACACTTTGAAATCGTGCATACGGACACATGTACTTGCAAACTTGCTCCCGCAGAAAACCAGCATTTCCCCACGTTGCAAAGCTATAAAACAAAAACCAAAACCACTGCCACGGCCCAAAGGTAAAGCTGATCAAGGACTGACCAAGCTCACGGATCGGGGCAAAGTAACCAATAAACGTAAACCCAGTCAGCCCTGCAATGAGTAGCCAAAGCGCGTGCTTGCTAGCCTTGATTCGAAGCTTACGCAACGACCAAGGCGCTTCATCTAAACGAATGCGGGCAACCCGATCGCCTTCGATGTGCCGCTCGATCCACATGAAAATTTCGGTATACACGGTTTGCGGGCAGGTATAGCCGCAAAAAAGACGACCAGCAATCGCCGTAAATAAAAATAGCCCAAGCGCCGAGATCAGTAACAGCAGTGTCAAGTAAATAACGTCTTGCGGCCACAGCACCATGCCAAAGATGTAAAACTTACGTGCGCCAAGATCAAACAACACCGCCTGGCGATCGTTCCAGGTTAGCCAAGGGACCGCATAAAAAATCAGTTGGGTGAGAGCAACAAACATCAAACGCCAGCGGGCAAATACCCCCGTCACTGAGCGCATATAAATTTTTTGCCTGACGTCTTGAATGGCCTGTTCGATCGCAGGTGAACCATCTTTCGCCGGCTTGGCGCCTAGCGGGCGCCAAGCCGGAGCTGAAGTCGATGTCGAAGCTATCGCAGCGGCACGATCGGCACAGAGAGAGGCGTCTGCAGGTGTATTTGGAGACACAACTGCAGGCACGGGTGAATCAGGCGACATTCAATCTACTCACTTCGCCCGGGCACTCGTCACCGTCGCAGACGTGACATCCACGCCTTTTGACAAGCCCCACACCCAAGCTGCAACTAAGCGAATCTGATCTGAGGTTAAGGTCTGCTCTTGAGCTGGCATACGATTATTGCGCCCGTTTAGAATGCTATGCACGATGGTCGCCTCTGAACTACCGTACAACCAGACGTCATCAGTCAAATTCGGCGCACCTAAGGCCTTATTTCCTTTACCTTCGGCGCCATGGCAAGCAGCGCATGCATTCATATACTCGCGCTTGCCACGCACGATACGAATTTGATCATGCGCCAAGCCAGACAGTGACCGCACATACTGAGCAATATCCCCGGCAGTGCCTGCATCAATTACCGCAGCTAGGGCGGGCATCACGCCATTACGACCTTGGGTAATTGTTGCCAGCAACACTTCAGGCTGACGGCCATACATCGAATCACCTTCAACAAGGTTTGGAAAGCTAGTGCTGCCTTTCGCATCGGAACCGTGGCATTGCGCACAGTTATTCAAAAACAAACGCTCGCCGATCAAGTGCGCTTCTGGATCTGCAGCAATCTGTGGAATATCCATTTTTGCAAAGCGAGCATAGGTCGGCTTGACCATTGCATCAAGCGCAGCCTGATCTTGCTTAACCTCTTGCGCTGAGGTGTAAGCTAAGCTTCCTTGAAAAGCACCCAAACCTGGGTACAGCACCAGATAGCCTAAGCCAAACAGACACATCATGATGTACATCATCGTCCACCAACGAGGCACTGGATTATTCATCTCGCGCAAATCACCGTCCCACACATGACCGGTGTCTTGAACGATGCCGGACTGTGATTTAAGCCACTTACGCTGCGAAAATATCAGCCAGAGGCACCAAGCAATCCCCGCAAGCACTACGAAAGCGACGTAGTATCCCCAAAAACCGTTGATAAAGTCGCTCATGGTTGTGTGCCTCCGATTGGATGTGAGTGCGCCTCATCAGGCAAGGCGAACGGCAGCATGGCCGCTTCGTGGTTTGCCGCTTGACGCTCGCGTGAAAACGCCCACCAGACAATTGCAAAGAACGTCAGCATCGCCATAATCGTGGACAACGCATTCAGATAAGCAAGCATCATTGGCCTCCTGCTTTAGGCGACTGTGCCTGCGCGGCTTTGCGTACACCTGTACCGAGACCTTGCAGATAGGCGATCAACGCATCTTCTTCAGTTTTACCTTTGAGTGCTGCCGGTGCAGCGCTAATCTGAGCGTCGGTGTACGGCACGCCCAACACGCGCAAGGCACGCATGCGATCACCAATATCATCACTTTGGACCGGGTTAGCCGCTAGCCAAGGATAGCCCGGCATGTTTGATTCGGGCACCACCGCGCGCGGGTTGCGAAGATGGATACGATGCCAG